>DATBBS010000583.1:0-12240 GCA_036270895.1 Xanthobacteraceae bacterium | reverse complement strand
CGAGAAGGTGATCGCCTGGCATGTCGCGCCGCGCGGCAACATGCCGGTGGTGATCTATTTCCACGGCAATGCCGAGATCGTGGCCTGGCGAGTCGAGCGCCATCGCGCGCTGATCGCCAATGGCACCGGCCTGATCGCGCTGTCCTATCGCGGTTACGCAGGATCGACCGGAGCGCCGACCGAGGACGGCCTGCATCGCGACGCCGATGCGGCCTATGAATTCGCGGTCGCCCGCTACGCGCCCGAACGCATCGTGCTGTGGGGTCATTCGCTCGGCACCGGCGTCGCGGTCAGGCTCGCGGCCGAGAAGTCGGTCGGCAAGGTGATCCTGGAGGCACCCTACACGTCGACGGTTGATGTCGCGGCCGGCTTGTTTCCGTTCGTGCCCGTGCGCTGGCTGATGCATGACCAGTTCCATTCGGACGAGCGGATCGGCGCCGTCCATGCGCCGCTGCTGATCATGCATGGGGCGCGCGACGACACGATTCCGATCGCCTTCGGCGAGCGGCTGTTCAGTCTCGCGAACGAGCCCAAGCGGTTCATCCGATACGACAAGGGCGGGCACGTCGATCTCGACGATTTCGGCGCGGGAGACGCGGCGCGGGCTTTTATTGCGGAGGCTTCTTCAGCTTCCCGCGAGATGCCGTAGCAATCCGGGAGCAGCCTTAGAAGGATTCTCCCTCAGCCTATCCCGCATCCCGCTTCGCTCCATGCGGGCTACTCCGGCAACTCGATCTTCACCTCGTCGACGATCTTGCGCCACAACGCCATCTCGCCCGCGAGCCAGGCCTTGGCGTCCTCCGGCGAGGAGGTCGGCACCGCGCGCATCATCTGCACCTTGAGCTTGTCGACGACGGCGGGCGAGGCCGCGGCCTCGGCGGCGGCCTTGTGCAAGGTCGCGATCACGTCCTTCGACACGCCGCTGGGCGCGAAGATGGCGAGCCATTGCAAGGTGCCGATGCCCGGATAGCCGAGCTCGCCGAGCGTCGGCAGGTCGGGATATTCGGGCAGGCGCTTCTCGGTCACCATGGCAAGGGGGCGGAGCTGCCCGGCGCGCACCATCGGGCCGGCGGTCGCCAGGTTGAGGAAGCCGACCTGGGTGTCGCCGCTCACCAGATCGTTGAGCATGCCCGAGGCGCCGGCCTTGTTCGGAATGTGGATGAGCTCCAGGCCCGCCCGGCGCGCCAGCATCTCCATGTCGAATTGCGGGAAGCTGCCGACGCCGACGCTGCCATAGCGCACCTTGCCGGCGTTCTTTTTCGCATAGGTGACGAATTCGCCGAAGCTCTTGGGCGGAAAATTCTGCGTGCTCGCCACCACGAAGGCGGGCACGTCGGCCACCCGCGCCACCGGCACCACATCGCGCTCGTAGTCGATCGTGAACTTCTTGGCGTAGAGAATTGGCGTGATCACATTGGCATTGTTGTTGCCGAACATGAGCGTGTAGCCGTCGGGCCGCGCGCGCGCCATCTCCTCGATCCCCAGGATCCCGAAGGCCCCGGGCTTGTTCTCGATCACGAAGGGCTGGCCGAGCGTCTGGCGCATCTGCTCGGTGACGATGCGCGCCACGATGTCGACCGCGCCGCCCGGCGCATAGGGGACCAGGACCTTGATCGGCTTGGCCGGATACTTGTCCTGCGCGGCGGCGGCCTGCGCCCCCGCCACGAGACACAAGGCGGACACGAGCATCAATGCGGTGCGCTTCACGATGTTGTCTCCCCGGCTCCGGATCGTCTCGGCGCATCATAGGCCACCTGCGGTAGGGTTTCTAACGCGGCTTTTCCTGCTATGCCGGTGGCCCGCCGCGACCCATCACCGCAAGGACCCCGGATGACCGACCCGATCCAGATCCGCATGGGCGGCTATGGCCCCGCCACCACCGGCTTCTCGCGCGCCCTCAAATTCATCGGCGAGCGCCTCGAACGCGATTTCGGCGATCGGGTGCAGATCAAATATGTCTGGAACATCATGGATTTCGGCTATCGGGCCGAGGACATCCTTTGGCTGGTGGAGCACGGCCTGCTGACGCTCGGTTACCAGTCGTCGAGCTATCTGACCGACCGCGTGCCCGAGCTCGGCTTCGTCGACTTACCGTTCCTGTTCGCCGACAACGCCCAGGCGCGCGGCGCGATGGACGGCGCGCTCGGTGCCTTCCTGGGGCGCAAGATCGAAGACAAAGTGAGCTACCGCATTCTCGGCTGGTTCGAGAACGGCTTCCGCCAAATCTCGAACCGGTTGCGCAGCGTGCATCGGCCCGCGGACCTCGCCGGCATGCGCATCCGCGTGCTGCCGAGCGAGGTGCAGAAGCGCACCTTCGCACTCCTGGGCGCCGTCCCGATGCGCCTCGACCTGACCGAGGCGATCGGGATGATCAAGGCCGGCACGATCGACGCGCAGGAAAACCCCTTCGCCAATACGGTGACCTATGGGGTGCACAAGTTCCACCGCTTCCACACCGTCTCCAACCATTTCTACATCTCGCGGCCGATCTTCCTGCACCGTGGGGCCTTCGACGGCTGGCCGGAGGATCTGCAAGCGGCCATGCGCAAGGCGGTCACGGACGCGGTCGCGTTCCAGCGCGGTCTCGCGCTCGAGGAGGACCGCGACGCGCGGCGTGCGATCGAGACGGAGGGATGCGAGATCGTGGAACTGTCGGCGGACGAGCACGCCGCCTTCGCGGTCGCCGTGCAGCCGCTGCTGGACGAGGCGAAGACGACCTACGGACCGAAGATGTTCGACATGGTGAGGGGACGATGAGCGAATAGCGAGTGGCGACTAGCGAATCTCCGCTCCTCGCCGATCTCCCTACCCCTTCGTGTCGTCGGGCGTCGCCAGGATGAGGGCCCAGAACACCTTGTATTTCGAGTTCGGCGTATAGACGGCCGCAATCCCCATCCGGGTCACCCCGCTCTTGAGCATGTTGGCACGGTGCGGCGGCGAATCGCGCCAGCCCGAGAAGGCTTCGGCAAGGGTGTGATAGCCGGCCGACACATTCTCGACCGCGATCTTGGCGTCGAAACCGGATGCCTTCATGCGCCGGCCGAAGTCGCCCTTGATGTCGTGATCGAGCTTGTCGCGCGCCGCCATGGCATGCGCCTGCTCGTCGGCGAGCCGCATCAGGGTCGGATCGAGGGCGACTCCCGCAAGCGCGTTGTTCTGGCGATAACCGGAAATCATCGAGGCCGCCGCCACGGCGTCAAGCTGCGCATCGGGACTCGCCATGCTGCGATAGAAGCTCGGCTGGCCCGCCGGCGGGGTCTCGGCCGCACAGCCGGCGAGCGCCAGCGCGAGCGCCGCGATCAACATGGTGGTCCGGGCCGGCGAAACAATCATCGAGGGTCTCCGAATGGCAGGGAGCCGCAATATGGGCCACGACCGTAGCCGAAAGATGAACATCAAGGGTTGGGCGCGCCTTTTTGCGCCACCGCCTTGCCGTCGGCGGGCGCGGGCTGCACGTGCGGCAGCACCGGGATGGGAATGCCTGCGGCGCGGAACCGCTGCAGGATCGTCATCTGCAGGTCGCTCTTCACCGCCAGCGCCGCGGTCACATTGGCGACGAAGCAGCGCAGCTCGAATTCGAGCGCAATGTCGCCGAGCGCCATGAGGAACACCCGGGGGGGCGGCGTTTGCAGCACCTGCGGATGATCGCCGGCGCAGGCCATGAGGGTATCGCGCACCGCCGCGACATCACCGTCATAGGGGGCCCGGACTTTGATCGTGATGCGGCTCATGGTGTCCGCACGTGTCAGGTTCTTCACCGCGCCGGTGATGAAGTCGGAATTGGGGATGATGACGCTGGCGTGGTCGAAGGTCTCGATCTCGGTCGCGCGCACGCTGATACGGCGCACGATCCCCTCCTCGTTCCTGACCACTACCCAGTCGCCGACCCGGATCGGACGCTCCGCCAGCAGGACGATCCCGGAGACGAAGTTCGAGACCACGGATTGCAATCCGAAACCGATGCCGACCGACAGCGCGCCGGCCACCAGGGCGATCTGCTGCGCGGCAATTCCGAGCTGCCCGAGCGCGAGCGCGACCGCGGCGATCAGCAGCGCATAG
Source organism: Xanthobacteraceae bacterium (assembly GCA_036270895.1). Classification (GTDB taxonomy): domain Bacteria; phylum Pseudomonadota; class Alphaproteobacteria; order Rhizobiales; family Xanthobacteraceae; genus JAVDCA01. The sequence goes on along the minus strand of DATBBS010000583.1, from coordinate 8,181 downwards.
CCGACGAGCGTCGCGATCGAATGCTGCAGTCCGGGCTCGATGCCGGTGCGCGGCATGAGCCGCGTCTTCAGCCAGCGCTGCACGCCGCGCGCCGCCAGCACGCCGACGACCAGCCAGATGAATGCCGTCAAGATGGCCGTAAGCGAGAGCGTGATCCCGGCGATGCGAATGCCGGACGTCACCTGCCGGAGGAAATCGGAGAAATCCCCCGCGAAGAGACCCCATGGACCGACGACCGGCGGCACGGCAAGGAGCACGATGACGATCCGCAGCGCCGCCGAGAGCAGCGTGCCGGCGAGCTCCAGCCCGCGCGGCGTGATCCCGAGCATGCGGGCGATCGCGCGTCCATGCGCGGTGTCGCCAGTGAGGACCTCGGTGAACAAGGCATCGATCCACACGAGCACGACGTAAAGCGCGCACAGGGTGGCCAGCACGGCGATGAACCGCGCGGCCACGAAGGCCGCAAATCCGATATAGCCGGCCACGAGCGCGACGACGATCGTGGCAACGAAGAGCCACAGCACCACCCGCAGCCCGGGCAAGCCGGCGTGGCCGGCGCCTTCGGGGTCGCCTTGCGGGAGTCGGGCAAGCAGGTCGATCGCGACGCCCGCGATGGCAAGCGACATCAGCGCGCTGACCGCAACCGCCAGCGCAGTCGGAGCGTCGGTCGCCCTGAAGACGACATTGCAGAAGATCGCGGCGCCGAGCAGGGCCGCGCCGCGTGCCAGATGATCGGCCAGGAACCGCGCCTCGTCGTCGCCAAACCCGATCAGCCGCCTGCCGGGTTCATCCGGCGCGAACAGTGCGAGCGCGGCGGCGCGGCCGAAGCATGCCATCGCCAGCGCGGCGGCGATCCCGTAGCCGATGCGGGACAGGCCGCCCGACAGCACGCCGAGGCTCTCCAGCGCCAGCACGACGACGATCACGAGCGCCGGCGCGAACAGCGTCCCGCTGAGGAGAACGGTCAACGCCTTCAGGGCGCGACCGAAGCGCGTCTCGGCGGGTCGTGCGAGCAGCCGGCGGCGCCACGCGCGCACCAGCATCGCGGCGGCCGCCGCGACCCCCACCAGGATCAGCCCAGCCGCCGCTATTCCGCCGAGCCCGATCTTGTCGCGCGCCGTGACCCACGCGGAACGCAGCAGCTCACCGATTGCCGCGATCTCGCCGGGAACGCCATCGGCCGCCTCGCGCCAGAACGCCGGATCGAGCAGACCGGCCGAGCGTGCGAACAATCTGCCGGCCACCAGGTTGCGCCGGAGATCGCCGATATGGGCGGCGAGCTGGTCGGCGCGCAGCGCCAGCAGGCGCGCCTGCTTGAGCGGCGCGTCGAGCTCGCGTTGCTCGGCAGTGACACGCGCGCGCTCGGCGGCGAGCGCCGGGTCCTCGGGCGGAGCATTGGGCGGCGGCGGGGCGCCGAGCTCCTTGAGCCGCGCCGCGGTGCGGGCGAGCCGCGTCTCGAGCGTCTCGATCCTTTGGCGCAATTCGTCGCGCAGCGGCGCAATCCGGTTTGCCAGATCGCCGAGCGCCTGATCGCTGCGGGCGTCCTGGACGGAGCCCTCGATCAGGTCGAGGGAGATTCTCACCGGCTCCAGCGCAGCCGTGATCTCGGCGTTGGTCTGCGCGCGGCCCGCGGCCACGAACGCGCAAAAAAGCGCCGCGATCACCGCGAGGACACGGCCGGCATGGATCAGTCGGAACCACATGGGGTTCTTCCCGCTGCGAGGCGAACAGGGATTTGCGAATGGAGAGTGGCGACTAGCGAATGTGCTTGCTGCTGTCCCCCTATTCGCTAGTCCCCATTGGTTACTCGCTGAGTCAGGCGCTCAGCCGCGGAACGAGCCGCGTCGCGTTTCCGCTTTCGATCGCCTGCATATCGGCCGCCGGCAACCCCATCTTGCGCAGCGTCTCGATCTGGCTGACCGGGAAATAGGGATAGTCCGAGCCGAAGGTGATCTGCGACACCGGCACCAGCTTCATCAGGGCCGCCATGGCGGGCGCGCTGGTGGCGTTGGCGGTGTCGTAGTGCAGGCGGCGGAATTCGTCCGCGATGCTCTCCTCCGTGAACGCGCCCTGCTCGCCGCGCGTGTTGTGGCCGTAGAACGCCTGGATGCGCCCAGCGAGCATCGGGATCGTTCCGCCCGCATGGGAGAACAGCCACTTGATGTCGCGCAGACGCGTAAGCGTGCCGCTGAGCAACAGGCTGGTGACCGTGCGGGTGGTATCGTGCGGCACCTCGAGCACCGCCGGGAACGCGCCGACGCTGAGCTGGCCGCAGCAGGCGGCGACCAGCGGATGGACATAGACCACCGCCTTACGCCGGTTGAGCTCCTCGAACACCGGCTTGTGGACCGGATTGCCGAGCCATTTGTCGCCGTAGTTCGACTGCAGGCCGACGCCGTCGGCCTTCAAGGTATCGAACGCATATTCGATTTCCTTGAGGGTGGCGTCGATGTCGATCATCGAGAGCGTCGCGAACAGGCCGAAGCGGCCTTTGTAGTCGCGCACCATCTCGGCGCCGAAATCGTTGCAGGTGCGCGCCATCGTTCCGGCGCCTGCGGCATCGAGATTGAACCAGGTGCCGGGCGTGGAGGCGAGCGACAGCACTCCCGTCGCGACGCCGTTCTTGTCGAGCTCCTCGATTGCCTTGTCGCGCGTCCAGGCGACCTGGGTCTTGAAGTGCGGAATCTTGCGGGCATCTTCCCAATCCATCCAGGCCTTCTGGTAGGCCGGCGGATAGAAGTGATGATGGGTGTCGATCACCTTGGGGCTGGCGCCTTGCGCCCGTAGCCCGCCACCCGGCAGCATGGTCGCGGCGCCGACGGCGCCCGCGCCCAGCAGCAACTTGCGCCGGGAAACGGCCGTGTAGGACATGGAGCCGGATGCGTGGCACGCGCAGCCGGGGCCATGCCCGGCCGATGCCGGGCGGCAATGTTGCGATGCAGCTTCGATCATGGCGGTGTCACCTCCGTGCGGCTGTGGACCCGAATGCTAGTACAAACCGCGCGGCGCCGGTACAGCGTAATTTGGCGGGCGGCAGATCGGGCACGCGATTATCCGCCGCGGGCATCATCGCGTCACGCAAGGCAGCGCGGACGACCGAGACGGCCGATAGCCGCATCTTCGTGCAATCTGCGACGCGCGTTGAATGTGGGCTTCCGCGGTTTCGATCCCGATCGCTGACCGGCCGGCGCATACAACCTGGACGCAACTTACGGGCGATGGCAGAATGGAGCGTCAGTCGTGAGGGATGGCCAAGCATGCCCGCACTTTCACGATCGCTGTCAGCTTTGTTATTGGCGGTCCTGGCGGCCTCTCTTTTTTCGGGGCTGGCATTGGCCGAGCCCTTATCGGATCGGCCATTCTCCGTGGTCTGGGAAAATCCAGGGGCCGATCAACCCCTTATCGATGCGTATTTTGTCGACGCGCGCACCGGCTGGGTGGTCGGGCAACGCAGAACGATCCTGGCGACACGCGACGGGGGAGCCAGCTGGGAACCGCAGAAGAGTGGGACCGACAACATTCTCTACGGGGTGCATTTCGCGGATGCGCGCACTGGCTGGACGGTCGGGGAGAACGGCACGATCCTGACGACGCGCGACGGCGGGACCAGTTGGCAATCGCAGAAAAGCGGGACCGACAAGGGCCTCGTCGGTGTGCATTTTGTCGACGCCCGCGTCGGCTGGGCGGTCGGGCAGGAAGGCACGATCCTGGCGACGCGTGACGGCGGCGCGAACTGGGAGCGGCAGAAAAGCGGGACCGACAGGATTCTCCGCAGGGTGCATTTTACCGACGCGCGCATCGGCTGCGCGGTCGGAGAGCGCAACACGATCCTGACGACGCCTGACGGCGGCGCCAGCTGGGAGCCGCAGAAGAGCGGAACCGACAGAACCAACTTTTTTTCCGGCGTACATTTTGCCGACGCCCGCACCGGCTGGGTGGTCGGGGAACGCGGCACGATTTTGGCGACACGTGACGGCGGCACCACCTGGGAGCCGCAGACGAGCGGGAACGCCAACAACCTCTACCGTGTGCGTTTTATCGACGCGCGCACCGGCTGGGCGGTCGGAGACCGCGGCACGATTTTGGCGACACGCGACGGCGGCGCCAACTGGGAGCCGGAGAAAAGCGGAATCGCGACGACGCTCCGCAGCGTGCGTTTTGCCGACGCCAGCACCGGCTGGGCCGTCGGCGATGACAGCGTCGTCCTGGCGACGCGCGACGGCGGCGCCAGCTGGGAGACACAGACAAGCAATAACGTCTTCCATAGTTATCACGGCGTGCATTTTTCGGACGCGCGCACCGGCTGGGTGGTCGCCCAGCGCGGCACGATCATGACGACGCGCGACGGCGGCACAAGCTGGGAGCCGCAGAGGAGCACGGCCGCGAGGTCCTATTTTCTTTACGCTGTGAATTTCGCCGACCCGCGCACCGGTTGGGCGGTCGGGCAAGCCGGGACGATTCTGGCGACGCGGGACGGAGGGACCAATTGGGAGCACCAGAAGAGCGGAGCCGACACGCCTCTGCGTAGCGTATATTTTGCCGACACGCGCGACGGCGGCGCCAGCTGGGAGCGGCAGAAAAGCGGAACCGACAAGCATCTCTGGGCTCTGCATGTTGCGGATGCGCGCACCATCTGGGCGGTTGGGCAGAACGGAGCGATCCTGACGACACGCGATGGCGGGGCCGATTGGCAGCCGAGAAACAGCAGGACCGGCACGGATCTTTACAGTCTGTATTTTGCCAATCCGCATACCGGCTGGGCGGTTGGGCAAAGCGGGACAATTCTGGCGACGCGCGACGGCGGGACGAATTGGGAAGCCCAGAATAGCGAAAGCAATAGAGACCTCCGTGGCGTGCAATTCGTCGACGCGAGTTCCGGCTGGGCAGTCGGAGATCACAGCACGGTGCTGCGTTCGAAGGCGCCGGTCTACGCGCCTGTCATCGATGACTCGCGCGCGACCGCCGAGGGCATCGGTGAGCTCGACATCTCGTTTCGGGTCAACATGGACGGCGGCGCAGCGATAACCGGGGCGCAGGCCTGGGCACGGATCGGGGGCGCGCAATGGACGTCGCTCGGGGCTGCAAAAAAATCCGAGACTCGCGACGGGTGGTGGCACGTGACCTGGAAGCCCGAGACGATCGGCGCGCATGCGGGCGATGAGATCGAGTATAAGGCTCAGCTTGAAGACGGTGGCCCGCCGCTTCCCGAGGTCCAGCTCAAAAAATTCCGCTATGATCCATGGTTGCAACGCGCCTGGCGGGAGAACAAGGCCACGGTCATCGGCGGCCTCTCGGCATTCGCCCTTCTGTTCGCCTATGCGGGCTTTCTTGCGATGGCGCTCCTGCTGGCGCCGGCCCGGCTCGCGTCGATCGGCGGTGCGCCGGCATTGGACGGCGTCGCACAGCCGGTCGGAAACGCCGCATTTTTCTGGACTCTTGCGCGCCGCGGTTTCGAGGGCGTCACCTTGCCGTGGTTGTGTCGCCATCCGCGGGTCCGACGGGCGTGGACCGCGCTATATCGCGACGGCCGCGCAAAGCTCGACGACCTGGGAAAGGTGGCCCGTACGAGTTTCCTGCTCGAACCGGAGGTTCTCGACGCCTGGGTGGCCCGCTCCGCCCCGAAAATCGAAGCCGCCCTGCAGCAGCTTGAACTCTTCAAGCAGCGGCAGATCTACGTGGCCTTGCCGGTCCGGGTCGGCGAAGGCGGTGCGTTGATCGAGCGGCCCAGTGCCGAAGCGTTCCGGCCGATGTTCGCGCGGGACCGAACCATAATTTCGATCGTCGGGGGCGGCGGCAGCGGAAAGTCGACATTGGCTTGTGCTTTGGCGCGGTGGGCCATCGCGGTCGATCCGACCGAGAGGCTGACGCCTCACCGAATTCTGCCCGTCTTCATCGTGCAGGAGACGACAAATCTACTGGAGGCGGTGAGTCAGAACCTGCGCCGCATGCTGGGGGACGAGGAGCTGCCGGATGACCTGGTGCGAGGATTGATGGCCAAGCAGCGTCTGCTGGTGATCATGGACGCTCTGTCCGAGCGCGAGCCGGAGACTCGCAGAAGCGTCGAGCAGGTCTTTTCCCAGAATGTGCCATTGAATGCGCTCGTGATCACATCGCGGGTCGAACCTGACTTCGGGCCGGTCGACCGGACGGCGCTCTACCCGGTCCGTCTCGACGCGGCGAGCATCGTGCCGTTCATCGTCACTTATGTGGACCGCATGAAAGCGGGCAGCCAGCTCAGGGATGGCCGCGTTCAGGTGCGGCTCAGCGAGCGCATCCTGAATCTGGCGGAATCGGGCGGGAGGAAGACGCCCGTCACGCCGCTGCTGGTCACCCTGTTCGTGGACAGCGCTCTGCGCCGCGCCGTCGACGGGCTTTCGTTCGACGACATGCCCGAAGCGGTGCCCGAGATCTTCATCGACTATCTCCGCCGTCTCAATTCCAGCGGGACCAAGCCCGACACGTCGATTTCGCACGATGCATTTATCCGTGCGGCCCAGACAGTCGCCTCAGTCAGCCTCGGGAAAAATCTGGTTCCGCAAGACTTCTCGCCGCGAAGCGCACGCGAGGCGCTGAGCCAGGATGGTGCGTCCGACCAGGAAGACGCGCTGTTGAGCCGATTGGTGGCGAGCGGAGTGATCGAGCGGCGGACACCCGGCGGCTACACCGTCCTGAGATTCAGTCTCGATCCGGCGGCGGAATACCTCGCCGCAATCCGGCAGTTGTTCAGGATGAAAGACGCCAGTCGTGAAGAATGGCAGGGCTATCTGTCTTCACTGGAGCAGACAATCCACTATCCGAACGACCCGGAAGGATACCTGACCGCGTTGGCGACCTGCTACAAAGCCTATAAGCAGGATTTCTCTTTGCCGGAAATCCTTTTTCCGTGGGAAGGGCTGGCAAATCCAGCGGGCGCCGCGATCTCAACAGATGCGGGACCGCCGATTCCCGCCGCGTAACTTGCTCAGCCCATTGTTGGATCGAGCACGATCTTGCCCTGCGTCTCGCCGGTTTCGACCATGCGGTGGGCGTCGACGGCGCGCCACAGTGGCAGGACATGCTCGATCTGCGCCTTGATCTTGCCCTCGGCCGCGGCCGCGAAACAGGTGGCGCGGTCCTCGACGCGGTGACCCGGCATGCCCATGATGGTGATGCGGCGGTCGTAGAGGTGGTGAAAGTCGATCGCGACATCCGGACCCCCATGGGCGCCGGCCGTCACCATGCGGCCGTCGCGGCCAAGCGCCTTGAAGGCGCGCGGCAATACTTTCGGATTGGCGATATTGTCGTAGAGGACGTGCACGCCGCGCCCGCCGGTGATCTCCATCACGGCGTCGCGGATGTCTCGCGTCGTGTAGTTGACGCCGTGATCGGCGCCGAGATCGAGGCCGCGCTGGACGCGATCGTCCGATCCGGCCGCCGCGATCACGGTCGCGCCGATCACATGTTTGGCAATTTGAATCCCGACAGTGCCGAGATTGCCGCCCGCCCCCATGACGAGCACGCTCTCACCGGCCTTGAGCCGCGCCACGTTGCACAGCAGGTTCCAGGCGGTGGGCGCGTGGCGCATGATCACGGCCGCCTGGTGGAAGCCGAGTTCCGCCGGCACCGCGACGGCGGCGCAGGCCGGCAGCGCGACCTGCTCGGCGAAGCCGCCCGGCCGCCGCACCCCCATCATGCCGATCGGCCCGTGGTAATCCGCCTCGTCCTGCGCGCAGACCTCGAGCGGCATCATGCCCGCAACGGCAACACGGTCGCCGGTCCGCCAGCGCGTGACATCCGCGCCCAGCGCCTCGACCACGCCAGCACAATCGACGCCGGGGATGAGCGGTAGCGTGATGCCGGGCTGCACAGGCTTGCCGGCACGCAATCCGACATCGAGCACGCGGTTGACGGTGGCGGCGTGAACGCGGATCAGGATCTCGCCGGCGCGCGGCGCCGGCTCGGGCACGTCCTCGTAGCTCATCACCTCGGGCGGGCCGAAGCGGCGGATGACGATCGCTTTCATGGCGCTAATCGACCTTCGCGCCCGAGGCGCGCACGATACGCTCCCATTTGGCGGCATCCGCCTTGACCTCGGCGGCGAACTGCGCGGCCGTCAGCGGGGTCGGGTCGACGAAATTCCCTTCCAGGCGGCGGCGCGACTCGGGATCCGCGATCATGTCGCGGACATCGGCGTTGAGCTCG
>DATBBS010000582.1:0-1872 GCA_036270895.1 Xanthobacteraceae bacterium | reverse complement strand
ACAAGATCGACGTCAACGCGCGCTGCATCGACGATATCGATCTCGCGGCGATCAAGCCGAAATATTTCGACGGCCGGCATTGGGAAGCGGCGATGCAGAAGGATGTGCCGTGGCGCTAGGGACGATGGGGCAGTGGCAGCCGTGAACGAGCCGATCATCAGCGTGGTGGCGGCGCTCATCCGCGACAACGATGGCCGTGTCCTGCTGGTCCGCAAGCGCGGGACGGCGGCCTTCATGCAGCCCGGCGGCAAGCGCGACGCCGGCGAGAGCGACGTCGCCGCGCTCGCGCGGGAGATCGACGAGGAGCTCGGATGCCGCGTCATCGACAACAGCGCCCGATCGCTCGGCGTGTTCGATGCGGAGTCGGCAAACGAGCCCGGCTTCCGGGTGCGCGCCGCCGTCTACGCCGTCGATGTCGAAGGCGCAATCGAGCCCAAGGCGGAGATCGAGCAAGTGGTCTGGGTCGATCCGCGGGCGCTTCCCGATCTGTCTTTCGCGCCGCTCACCCGCGACCATGTGCTGCCGCTGGCGCTCGCGCGGTCGCCCTGATGACGAGCCCGACGACGAATATCGACGGCGAGATCCTCGACGGCCGCCACGTCATGCCGGTGCGCGTCTACTACGAGGACACCGACTTTTCAGGCATCGTCTATCACGCCAATTATCTGCGCTTCATGGAGCGCGGGCGGACCAACTTTCTGCGGCTGCTCGGCGCCGACCAGCGCGGCTTGTTCGAGGAGGCCGCCAGAGAGGCGCCGGGATTTGCCTTCGTGGTGCGGGCGATGACGCTCGATTTCCTGAAGGCCGCCCGCATGGACGACGTCCTCCACGTCACCACCGCGCCCGCCGAGGTGAAGGGCGCCTCCATCACCTTGCATCAAACCGTGACCCGGGGCGACGAGCTCCTGGTCGAGGCGCATGTGCGGGTGGCCTTCGTGTCCGGCGGGCGGGCCCGGCCGATCCCGAAGGCATTGTGGGTGGCGATGCGGGCGGATCAACCGGCGCCCGGCGGCGCTGGCCCGCGGCCGCCCCGGTAACGAAGCCTTAACCACAATCGGCGCTGTTTGGACGGTCAATACCGGGGTTGGCCCTAGTTTGGACAAGTTCGCGCGGATTCGTGGCCATGGGTGGCCGGCTGGGTTCCGCGCGCAAATTTCGGGTGTCGGCGGGACGTTGTGCGAGGCCGCCGGGAATCCCCTATGCAGGTCCAGCAATTGCGCCGCCCCCGGTCCGAATGCTTTGCGGGACAGCCGGAAGGACGTGCCCATGGACCCGATTTTCGGCCTGTTTGTTCAGCTACATTGGTTGGTCAGCTACGCGGTGATGATCGGTCTGTTGCTGGCGTCGATCTGGGTATGGGCGATCGTGATCGACAAGCTCATTCTGTTCAATCGGACGCGCAAGGGCATGGACCGGTTCGAGCAGGCCTTTTGGTCGGGGCAATCGCTCGAGGAGCTCTACCGCTCGCTTTCGTCGCGGCCGAACACGTCCCTGGCGGCGCTCTTTGTCGCAGCGATGCGTGAGTGGAAACGGAGTTTCGAGGGGCCGGCCCGCTCCTTTGCGGGTCTCCAGATGCGTATCGAAAAGGTGATGGACGTGACGATCGCCCGCGAGGTCGAGCGCATGGAGCGGCGGTTGCTGGTGCTGGCGACGGTCGGCTCGGCGGGGCCGTTTATCGGCCTTTTCGGCACCGTCTGGGGCATCATGACGAGCTTCCAGTCGATCGCGACCTCGCAAAATACCTCGCTGGCGGTGGTCGCACCCGGCATCGCCGAGGCCCTGTTTGCGACCGCGATCGGCCTCATGGCGGCCATACCGGCGACCATTTTTTACAATAAATTCGCGTCCGAGGTGAATAAACAAGCCCACCGG
>DATBBS010000581.1:0-14945 GCA_036270895.1 Xanthobacteraceae bacterium | reverse complement strand
GTTCGGCGCCGCCAAGATCGCCTTTCCCAACCGCCGCATGCTGGCGCAGATGATGGACCTGCCGGAAAGCGCGATCCGCATGGTGGAGAACGACGTCGGCGGCGGATTCGGCGCGCGTGGGGAGTTCTATCCGGAAGACTTTCTGATTCCCTTCGCGGCGCGGCTGACCGGGCGGCCGGTGAAATGGATCGAGGACCGGCGCGAGAACCTGCTCGCCTGCAACCACGCGCGCGATGTCGAGATCGAGCTTGCGATCGCGTGTGAGCGGGACGGAACGTTCCTGGCGCTGCGCGGCGAGGCCTTCTGCGACATCGGCGCCTATGTGCGTACCGGCGGCGCGACGCCCTCGCGCAACGTCGCGCAAGTGCTGTCCGGGCCCTACCGGGTGCCCAATATCCGGATCGACGTCTCCCTCGTCCTCACCAACAAGACGCCGGTCGGCACCTATCGCGGGCCGGGGCGCTACGAGGCGGATTTTTTCCGCGAGCGGCTCATCGACATGGTGGCGGATGAGCTCGGGCTCGACCGCGTGGAGCTGCGCCGTCGCAACCTGATCCCGGAAAGCGCGATGCCCTACCGGCTCGCGACCGTGATGCCGCTCAACAACGAGACCGAGACGGACAGCGGAGACTATGCGGCAACGCTCGATCGCTGCCTCGCGGAGTTCGACTGGGCCGGCAAGGCGGCGCAGCAGGGCCGGCTGACCGACGGGCGCTATCGCGGCAGCGCCGTGGGCTGCTACATCGAGGGAGGCGCCTCGGGGCCGCGCGAGAACGCGCGGCTGGCGCTCGCCGCCGACGGGCGCGTAGCGGTCTATGTCGGCTCGTCGTCGATCGGGCAGGGCATCGAGACGGTGTTCGCCCAGATCGCCGCCGACGCACTCGATCTGCCGATGGACGCCATCGCCGGGGTCTTCCACGGCTCGACGGACCATGTCGGCGAGGGGTTCGGATCCTACAGCTCGCGCTCGGTGGTGATGGGCGGCTCGGCGATCATCGACGCGGCCGCAAAGCTCAAGGACGCGATCCGCGCGGCCGCGGCGCGGCGGCTCGGCTGCACGGCGAGCGACGTCACGATCGACCACGGAAGAGTTGCCGGGCCGGCGGGGAAATCGATGGGATTGCGCGAGATCGCGGCCGACGGGATTTCCGCCGACGGCACCTTCGCGAGCAACAAGCGTACCTACAGCTACGGGGCTCATGCGGCCCAGGTGGCGGTCGATCCCAAGACCGGGGACGTCGAGGTGCTCGACTATATGGCGGTGGAAGACGTCGGGCGGATCATCAATCCGCACACGCTGCACGGCCAGTGCGTAGGCGCCATCGTGCAGGGCCTGGGCGGCGCCCTGATGGAGCATCTCGTCTACGACGCGGACGGGCAGTTGCTCACCGGCACGCTCGCCGACTACCTGATGCCGACCGCCAGCGACTTTCCGGTCATCCGCGCGCTCGCGCTCGAGGACAAGCCGGCGCCGCACAATCCGCTCGGCGCCAAGGGGGCGGGCGAGGGCGGCATCATCCCGGTCGGCGGCGTGATCGCCAATGCGGTCGCGGCCGCCCTGAAGCCCCTCGGCGTGCAGCCGCGCGAGCTGCCGCTGTCGCCGCCGCGCGTGTGGGCGATGATCAATCAACGCATCGACTGAGGCCGATTGCCGTTCCGGATGCGGGTCCGCGGCCGCTCGGAAGACGCATTTCAATTATTATCCCGCTCAGGTAGCATCGGTGATCCGGCGAAGGGCCAGCCGCGGCGGCGGACGACAGTCGCGTTGCTGCACGCCGCGCATGGGAACGAGCGCCGACACCAAGAGATGGGAGGAGCAAATGACGACCACGTTTTTTCGGCAAGCGATGACGATTTTGGCGCTGGCCTTCGGCCTGGCGTTCCTCGTCCCTACCCATGCGGCGGCGGTTGGCGCCGGCAAGACCTGCGGCGGCATCGCCGGCGTCGCCTGTGACTACGGGCTGTTCTGCGATTTCAAGGCCGGATCGTGCCGCATCTCCGATGCCCAGGGAAAATGCGTCAAGGTACCGACGGCCTGCCCCAGGATCTTCCGGCCGGTCTGCGGATGCGACAAGAAAACCTACGGCAACAATTGCGAGCGGCTGGCCGCCAAAGCTCAATCGGATCATAACGGCAAGTGCAAATAGCCTGGAGGGTCATCGCGTGCGGCAGGGTGGGGACGTTTCGCCTTGCCCGCCCTGCCGACCTGTGTCCCGGGCGCCGTGCAGCGTGACGCACGCCGAGAGACTCATATCTTCGTCAGATCATAAGTCGACGGGACGAACATCTCTTCGAATGGAAGCTTGCGCACCGACAGCCCCTGATCGAACGAGTAGCCGGCGAGCTTGTCGAGCACGTGGCGGTTCTCGTTGGCGCCATAGCTCCAGTAATCTTCGCCCAGCGATGCGCGCGCGCGCTCGTAATCGGCCACGCACCACGGCAGCGAGACCGCCAGGTGACCGATCTGGCCGAGCTCGGAGAAGCAGATCTGCTTGGCCTTGAGAAAGGCCTTGTAGACGCTCACCGCGAGCCAGGGATGCCGGTCGACCAGCGAACGCCGGATGCCGATCGCGTGCATGATCGGAAAGATGCGCGTCTTCTTGAAATAAGCGGCCTCGACCGCGGGATAGTCGGGAAACAGCCGCGCGACCTTCGGGGCGCCGGCGAGGAAGCAGCTCGGCGCGCGCGCCGACACGAGGCCGTCGATGTCGCCCGCCGCCAGCATCTGCGAGAGCGTGCGGTCATCGGGGACCTGGACGAGCTCGACGTCGGCCGGAAGATTGATACGGGCGCGCTCCTCGCGGCCGGCTTCCTCGAGCCCGCCGCGCCGCCATTTGATGTCGGAGGGTTTGACGCCGTATTCGTCCTGCAGGATGCCGCGCACCCAGACATTGGCCGTCATCTGATATTCCGGCAGCCCGATGGTCTTTCCCTTGAGGTCCTGCGGGCGCGCGATGCCGCGGTCGGTGCGGATATAGATGCTGCTGTGGCGAAACAGCCGCGACACGAAGGCCGGGATCGCGATGTAATGCGCGTCGCCGCGTGCTGTCGTCATCGTATAGCTGCTCATCGAGACTTCCGTGACGTCGAACTCGGCGAACTTGAAGGCGCGGTGGAACGACTCTTCCGGCTCCAGGTTGACCGCGGTGACGTCGCAACCCTCGATCGGTGCGCGGCCGTCGAATATCGCGCGGGTGCGGTCATAGTCGCAGACGGAAAGGCTCAGCTTCAGGGCCATGGGGTGCTCCGGAGGGGCGCGCGAGAGGAAAGCGAACCTGCAATATTATTGACTGAATGGTCAACCCGATGCTACGAAACGTGTGCTCTTCCCGCCATCACGCGGCTCGCATTGATCCCCTCGCATGAAACTGCCCGCTTTCGAATATGCCTGTCCGGCGACGCTGAGCGAGGCGGTCGCGCTGTTGGCATCGCATGACGGTGAAGCCAAGGCGATCGCAGGCGGGCAATCGCTGGTGCCCATGCTGGCCTTCCGGGTGGCCTCGCCTGCGCTGCTGGTCGACCTGCGCAAGCTGCCCGGCCTCGACCAGATCAAGATCACCGAGGCCGGCGTTCATCTCGGCGCGCTGGTGCGCTGGCGCGATATTTTGGACGACGCGCGGTTGCGGCAGGCTCACCCGCTGCTGGCGGCCGCCGTCAAGCACGTGGCGCATTACCAGATCCGCAACCGCGGAACGGTGGGCGGCAGCGTCGCGCATGCGGATCCGGCGGCCGAGATGCCGGGCATCGTCGTGACTTGCGAGGCGTCCATTGCGGTGACTGGGAAATCCGGCGCCCGCGTCATTGCGGCGGATGCATTCTTTCAAGGCGCGCTCACCACCGCGCTCGCGCCCGACGAGATCATCACAGAAATCCGGTTTCCGGCCTGGCCCGTCGGGCGCCGCTTCGGCTTCGAGGAATTCGCACTGCGGCGCGGCGATTTCGCGCTCGCGGCGGCGGCAGTGTTTTACGACCAGGATGCCGGGGGCCGCGCCACCAACGCACATGTCGGGGTGATCGGCGTCGGCGACCGGCCGGCGCGGCTCGCCACGGTCGAAGCAACGATCAACGGCGCCCACGTCGACGCCGCCGTAATCGCGCGGGCGGCCGCGGCCGCCTCCGCGGCGGTCGATCCGCAGGACGATATCCATGCGAGCGCCGCCTACCGCCGCTCGCTCGTCGGCACCATGGTGGAACGCGCACTCGCGTCCGCGTCGGCCTGAACGTCCCTCACTTGCCGGAGCCCGCATGACCACCCGCTTCGAAGTCAACGGCAAGCCGGTCGAGGTGACGGTCGAGCCGCGCATGACGCTCGCCGATTGCCTGCGTCACGTCTTGCGCCTGACCGGAACCCATGTGGGCTGCGAGCACGGCGTGTGCGGCGCCTGCACGGTGCTGCTCGACGGCGCGGCGGTGCGGTCCTGCCTGATGCTGGCAGTGCAGGCCGATGGACGGCAGGTCACCACGGTCGAGGGCTTATCGCATGACGACGACCTCACGCCGCTGCAAAAGAGCTTCCGCAAGCATCACGCTTTGCAATGCGGCTTCTGCACGCCCGGCATGATCACGACCGCGCATGCGCTATTGAGCGAGGAACCCGATTGCGACGCCGACCGGGTGCGCGAGGTGCTGTCGGGAAATATTTGCCGCTGCACCGGCTATATTTCCATCGTCGAGGCGGTGCTCGACGCGCGCAGCGCCTACCGCAAGCCGGACGGCGGGCCCGCATGAGGAACTCCTTCGTCGGAGCTGCGGTCGAGCGGCGCGAGGACCTGCGTTTCCTGCGCGGCCGCGGCGAATATGTCGACGACCTTGCGCCGCGCGGCCTGCTTCATGCGGTGATTCTGCGCAGCGCGGTCGCCCATGGGCGCCTGCGCGCGATCGACTTTTCGGCGGCGCTCAAGATTCGCGGCGTGCATGCCGTCATCACGGCGAAGGACATGCCGGGCGGACCGCCGATCATTCCGATGCGGCTGCAGCCTTTGCCGGACTTCAAGCCCTACGAGCAGCCGGTGATCGCGTCCGACAAGGTGCGCTATGTGGGCGAGCCGCTCGCCGTCGTGCTCGCCGAGAGCCCCGCGATCGGCGAGGACGCGCTCGAGGCCATCACGGTCGATATCGAGGCCTTGCGGGCGGTGACCGATCGCGCCGCCGCCACCAAAGGCGGCAGCCTGCTGTTCGGGCCGAACAGCCGCAACATCGCGCTGACCTTTACCGCCGCTTGCGGCGACGCTGACGCGGCCTTCAAGGCCGCGCCCTATCGGCGGCGCGAGAAATTCAAGGTCCAGCGCCATTTCGGGCTCACCATGGAGCCGCGCGGCCTGCTCGCCGAATGGGACGCCCCGCGCGGCATTCTCCGGGTGTTCGGCGCCGCCAAGGTGTTGTTCTTCAACCGCCGGATCCTCGCCAGGCAGATCGGTCTCCCGGAGGACGCCATCGACATGGTCGAGAACGACGTCGGCGGCGGATT
Organism: Xanthobacteraceae bacterium; assembly: GCA_036270895.1. Classification (GTDB taxonomy): domain Bacteria; phylum Pseudomonadota; class Alphaproteobacteria; order Rhizobiales; family Xanthobacteraceae; genus JAVDCA01. The sequence continues at coordinate 9,478 of DATBBS010000581.1, read as the reverse complement.
TGGCGCGCGCGGCGAGTTCTATCCGGAGGATTTCCTGATCCCCTTCGCGGCGCGCCATATCGGGCGGCCGGTCAAATGGATCGAGGACCGGCGCGAGAATCTGATGGCGATGAACCATGCGCGCGAGGCGGAGGCAGAGGTCGAGATCGCGTGCGAGAAGGACGGAACGATCCTCGGCCTGCGCGGCCACGCCTATACCGACATGGGTGCCTATATGCGCACCAATGGCGCGGTCGGCTCGCGCAACGTGGCGCAGTTCATGTCGGGTCCCTACCGGATTCCGAATATCGACCTCGACGTGACGCTGTTCATGACCAACAAGACCCCGGTCGGCACCTATCGGGGCCCCGGCCGATTCGAGACCGACTTCTTTCGCGAACGCCTGTTCGACATGGTGGCGAAGGATTTGGGGCTCGATCGGGTCGATTTCCGCCGCCGCAACCTGGTGGCCGAATCCGAGATGCCCTATGCGATCGCGACCATCAATCCGTTCGAGAGCAAGGACCAGTTCGACAGCGGCGACTATCAGATCACGCTCGACCGCTGCCTCACGGAATTCGGCTGGGACGAGAAGTCGAAGCTGCAAGGCCGGCTGATCGACGGGCGCTATCACGGGGTTGCGCTCGGCTGCTTCATCGAAGGCGGCGCGGCCGGCCCGAAGGAGAGCGCGCGGCTCGCCCTCAATGAGGACGGCTCCGTCACGGTCTATATGGGCTCCTCGGCGGTCGGGCAGGGGGTCGAGACCGTGTTCGCCCAGATCGCCGCGGATGCGCTCGAAATCCCGATGGATCGTATCCGCGCGGTGCTGCACGGCTCGACCGCCCATGTGAGCGACGGCTACGGCGCCTATCATTCGCGCTCGGTCGTGATGGGCGGCTCGGCGCTGCTCGACGCGGCGGAGAAATTCCGCATGGCCATCCGGGTCGCGGCGGGCAACCGGCTGGGCTGCGACGCGGGATCGATCAAGCTCGGCGAGGAGATGGTCAGCGGGCCGGATGGCCGCTCGCTCAAGCTCGCCGAGCTCGCCGGCATCTCGGCCGAGGGCGCCTTCCTCAACAAGAAGCACACCTATACGTATGGGGCGCATGCCGCCCATGTGACGGTCGATCCCAAGACCGGCCGCGTGCAGGTGATCGATTACGTCGCGGTCGAGGATGTCGGGCGGATCATCAACCCGAAGACCCTCAAGGGCCAGGTGATCGGCTCGCTGGTGCAGGGCCTCGGCGGCGCCTTCATGGAGCACCTGGTCTATGACGATCAGGGTCAGCTCCTGACCGGCTCGCTGATGGACTATCTGCTGCCAACGGCGAGCGATTTTCCCAACCTGCGCAGTGTCACCCTGGAGATGAAGCCGTCGCCGATCAATCCGCTCGGCGCCAAGGGGGCGGGCGAGGGGGGCATCATCGCGGCCGGCGGCGTGATGGCCAATGCGGTCGCCAATGCGCTCGCCAGCCTCGGGGTCGAGCCGCGCGAGCTGCCGCTCTCGCCTCCGCGGGTGTGGGAACTGGTGAATGCGGCTCGGTGATGCACCGCAACCTCTCCCCGCTTGCGGGGAGAGGTCGACATCCTCGCGCCAGCGAGGATTGTCGAGTGAGGGGGTGCAGCCGCGAGTCCGAGGACGTGGCCTGCGCCTCACTGCCTCTCCCCGCAAGAGCGGGGAGAGGCAGTGAGGCGACGGATTTATTGACTGATTGGTCAACCAACGCATAAATTCAAACCCAACACCCAGTCCCAAAGGAGATCCTCATGAGCGTTGCACGTCATCCGCGGCCGCCCGAGCTCGTCGGCGTGCCGATCGAGGAGATCATGCAGAAATTTGTCGGCCGCTTCCGCGAGAAGAAGCCGGATTGGGCGGCCTTCGAGGACGCCAAGATCGAGGGCTACAAGCGCGCGCAGCATCGCTTCATCGGCGCCGGCGGCTCCGGCAAGCACGGCGACACCAGCGTCATCCCGGCCGGCAACTTCACGCTCTCGATCATGTATGTCGAGCCGGGCCAGGGCAACGCCGCTCACACCCACGAGGTCGAGGAATGCTTCTTCGTGCTGCAGGGCTTTCTCGACGTTTTCGTCGAGGACGAGAGCGGCAAGCGGCTGACCACGCGGCTCGGCCCGTGGGAATGCATCTCCTGCCCGGCCGGCGTGATCCATGGCTATCAGAATGACAGCCTCGGGCCGGTCTATTTCCAGGTCATGCTCGGGCGCGGCAAGCCGGACACCATGGGCTATGCGGATGACAAGCTCTATCAGCGCCGCGATGCGCATTTGAAGCCGGTGGAGAAGTAATTTTCCGACGTACTGCGCTTCTGTGCTTCCGCGCTGTTTGCACGGGCGCCCGGTGCAACGATCCCGCTGATTTTCGCTGATTTCGATGTATTCCGGCCGTTCTCCGCTACCGTTCGGGGAATGCGGTTTTACGCCCATTTTATGCGACGGGGCGGAACACGACTGATAGATTTCGCGTTTTCCAGGGTGGAGGTGTCGCGATGCGACTACACCTTAGCCAACCGGTCAGCCGAGCCATGGACCATGTCGGCGCAGCCTGCGCCTTCGTGATCATCATGGGCATGCTCGCCACCGCGATCGCGCCGCTGTTCGCGGTGCTTTGGTAATAACCGACTCGGCGTTTCGCCGGAACGCCGGCGATTGCGTGATTCAGGTGGTCAGCAAAATTTTCCCGATATGGGCACCGCTTTCCATATAGGCATGGGCTTGTGCGGCGTCGGCGAGCGGAAAAGTGCGGTCGACGACCGGCTTTACGCGGCCCTCCTCGATCAGCGGCCAGACCGCCTTGCGGACCGCCGCAACCAGCCGCGCCTTTTCGGGAATCGGCCGCGGGCGCAGGCGTGAGCCCATCATCTTGGCGTCCTTGCGCTGGAACACCGAGAAGTCGAATTCCATCTTGCTGCCGTTCTTCAGCGCGATGATGGCCAGCCGTCCCCCGAAGGCGAGCACCCCCATGCCGCGCTGCAGGTAGTCGCCGCCCACCATTTCGAGAATCACGTCGACGCCGGCGCCGCCGGTCTCCTGCTGGATGACGGCGGCGAAATCCTCGTGCTTGTAGTCGATCGCCCGGATCGCGCCGAACGCTTCGCAGCGGGCGCATTTCTCCCGCGAGCCGGCGGTGGCGTAGACTTTTGAGCCGAGCGCGCGCGCGAGCTGGATCGCCATGCTGCCGATGCCGCTTGCGCCGCCATGCACCAGCAGCTTCTCGCCCGGGCGCAATGCGGCGAGCTCGAACACGTTGAGCCAGACCGTGATGGTGACCTCCGGCAGCGCGGCCGCCTCGACCAGCGAGACCCCGTGCGGCACCGGCAGGCACTGCACGGCGGGCGCCGCCACGTAATCGGCATAGCCGCCGCCGACCAGGAGCGCGCAGACCTGGTCGCCCGGCTTCCATTGCGTGACGCCCTCGCCCACGCTCACGACGGTGCCGGCGGCCTCGAGGCCGAGGATGTCGGAAGCTCCGGGCGGCATCTCGTAGCGTCCGCGCCGCTGCGACAGGTCGGCGCCGTTGAGGCCGGCCGCCGCGACCTTGATCAGCACCTCGCCGTGCGTAGGCCGCGGCACCGGCCGCTGAACCTGGGTCAAGGCTTCGGGTCCGCCGGGGGTCGGCGCCACAATCGCCATCATGGTGCTGGGGACGTCGCTCATGGGGATGCCTATATGAAGGGGGACGTGTCAGTCTTATCAGGCAAGGCGCGGCCGGGCAAAGGCGGGCTTCCATGCCAGTCCGCCGGAGGCGCATAAGACATGAATCCGCAAGACATAAACTCAGAAGACCTGGAAAAAATCTCTGCCGTCACGCTGGAAAATTACGACCGGCGCGCGGAGGAATTCTGGCAAGGCACGCGCGACCACGACGTCGGCCAGAACATCGCGGCGCTGTTGCGTTTCATCGAATCCGAGCCGCCTTTCACCATCCTCGATTTCGGCTGCGGCCCCGGGCGCGACCTCAAGGTCTTCTCCGACCAAGGCCACGTCGCGGTCGGCCTGGAAGGCGCCGCGCGCTTCGCCGCGATGGCACGTGCCCATAGCGGCTGCGAGGTATGGCAGCAGGATTTCCTCAAGCTCGACCTGCCGGATGCAAAATTCGACGGCGTCTTCGCCAACGCCTCGCTGTTTCACGTGCCCAGCCGCGAGCTGCCGCGCGTGCTGCGGGAGCTGCATGCGTGTCTCAAGCCGGGCGGCGTGCTGTTCAGCTCGAACCCGCATGGCCACGACGAGGAAGGCTGGAACCACGGGCGCTACGGCGCGTATCATCATCCCGAGACGTGGCGCCGCACCGTCGCGGCGGCGGGATTCGTCGAGCTGACGCACTATTACCGCCCGGCGGGCGTGCCGCGCGAGCAGCAGCCCTGGCTGGCGAGCGTCTGGCGTCGATGAGAAACGCCCTGCAGTTACTGATCGGTCTCCGGCGAAGGCGCGTCGTCGGCAGCCGACCGGGACTTGGCCCGAGGCGCATTGCTCTTGGCGGCGCGGGGGGCCTTTTTCTTCGGTGTCGGCGCCGCGAGGCCGGCGGATTTTTCGGGCAAGGCCTTGCCGGCCGCTTTCTTCTTGACCGGCGGTTGTGTCTGGGCCGCTAAGGCGTCCGCAGCTTCTTTCGCCAGACGCAGCTCCCGCAGCCGCGCGGTATTGACCAGCAGGGCGCGTTTTCCGGCCTCATATTCCCGCATGGCCTCTTCCTTGTCCCGGGACCGCTCCGCTTTTGTCGCGGCCAGCGCCGAGCGCTGCTCGGCATCTTTCGGATCCGCCGTCATGTGTATCTCCTCGGTCGCCAGGCTTTGGCATGGACACGCGGTCCGCGCGGCCCGATGGCGCGCAGACCGTAATCGTAGGTTTGCCGGGAAAGCCGAAGGCCTTTGGGGGCAATTCGGCCCAGCCCTCCGGCCCAGTGTCGGCTTCCACGATATGGGGTCGAAGGGGGTCGGTTTCAAGGCCGTGCGCGGAGCCGGGGGCCATTGCGGACCCCACCTCCGGGACCGGTTTTTTTGCGAGAAATGCTCTAACCTCCGCCCCTGTCGCCGAGGCCCCCGGCGACCGCGCAGCATGGACGCCCGGCGCCCGGAATGAGCGACAAGCGCACGAAAGTATTTCGCGATTACGACCAGGCGGAGCTCGATCGCCAATATGATCAGCGCGCTTGGGCCCCGAATGCGATCGAGGTGATCAACCGGTATACGGCCGACAGCGAGGCCGTGCGCCGCCGGCTGGGCGATCCCGAGGCACATCCCTATGGCGAGGACCGCGCCGAGACTCTGGACCTCTTCCGGGCGCACCGGCCGCATGCTCCGATCCATGTCTTCATCCATGGCGGGGCGTGGCGCACGCTGGGCAAGCGCGACAGCGCCTTCGCGGCGGAGACCTTCGTGCGCGCCGGCGCGCATTTCGTGGCGCTCGACTTCGCGCTGTTGCCGGTCGCGACGCTCGACGAGATGGTCGGGCAGGTCAGATCGGCGATCGCCTGGATCTATCGCAACGCGGATCGGCTGGGCGGCGATCCCAAACGCATATTTGTTTCCGGTCATTCGTCGGGCGCGCACCTGGCCGGGACCGTGATTACGGCCGATTGGCCGGCGCAGTTTGGCCTGCCGCCGGATGTCGTGGCCGGCGCGCTGTGCATCAGCGGGATCTACGATCTGGAGCCGGTCCGCCGCAGCGCCCGCAACGCCCATGTGCAGCTCGACGCCGCCATGGTCGACGAGCTCAGCCCCGGCCGGCATGCCCACCACATCGCCTGCCCGGTCGTGGTCGCAACCGGTGAGTATGAGAGCGACGAACTCAAGCGCCAGGCGCGGGACTTTGCCGGCTTGATCGAACGCCGGGGCGGCCCGGTGCGGCTGGTCGAGGGCGCGGGCTGCAATCATTTCGAGATCATCAACACGCTGGCCTCGCCATTCGGGTTGCTGGGGCGCATCGCGCTCCAGCAGATGGGACTGGGACTGGGATGAGGCGCGGCCCCGCGCCTCCGGATTCCCGCTGAACCTTGTTATTGCGAGGCTATTCGGCGGGGGCGCGCGATTTTGAATCATTGTTAACAAATGATCCCTAGCGTCGACTCGGGGTGGATTCGCGTTGGCGGGAAGGCAAGCCCGTACCGACACCTTGGGGCCGGCCGTGGGGGCTGGCGAGCGTGCCGCGCGCGGCGCGCCGAGCATTCGACCGGCTGGAGGCCTCATGTTTCGGCTCAATCTTCGCATCGCGACCAAGCTCGGCATGGCGGGCGGCGTCGCCCTGCTCACGGTCGGGGCCATCGCGCTCAACCAGTCGTGGGATCGCCAGGCCCGGGCCGATCTCGCTGCCGAGGCCGACCACGCCAACACAGTGCGCGTCGCGGCCCTGGCGGCCGCGGTCGCCACCCGGCGTGTCGTCATCATGGGGCGCGACATCCGGCTCGCGATGTCGGAAGGCGACGTCGACGACGTGCTCAAAAGAGCCGGCGGCTTCGGGGCCGAGGGCGTCAAGGCGCTCGACACCGCGGCGGCTGCGGCGGCGACCGGTCAAGGCCGTCAGCGTCTCGAGCACGCCAAGGAGGTGACCCAGAAATATGTCGCCGCAGTTGGCGATGTCGCGGCGGTGCGCAAGGAAGTCCTCGGCCTGCAGGCCCGCCTCAGCGAGCTGGGCCGGAGCTGGAGCGCCGACATGGACGCGCTGATCGCGTCCCGTGAGCTTGCGGCCCTACCCGACGCGCCCGAGGTCACCCATGCGCTCGAGCGCGCCGACTTCTTTTCCGCCAATGGGCGGGTCTCGGCCTGGGCTTATTTCGTGCGCGGCACCAAGGACTCGGGCGAGCGCATCAACAGCGCGATTCAGAACAACATCAAATTCCTGAAGGAAGCGCGCGCCAAGGTATCCGATCGCGCCGTTGCCGCAAAGATCGATGCCTTCCTCGGCTTCGCGCCGCGCTACCAGGAGACGATCGATCAGATCCTGAAGTCGGGTGACCGCATGGTGGCGGTGGTCAAGGATCACGCCGATCCCCTGCGGGTCGAGCTCGACAAGCTGCTGGACGAGACCGCGTCCGATTTGACCGCGCAGGCGGCCGAAATCCAAGGTCGGATCGGCGCGCAGGAAAGCCGCAGCCGGACGATCGGGCTGATGCTCGACGCGGTCGTGATGCTGGTTCTCATCGGCTCCATCGTGTTCTCCTATGCGGGTATCTCGCGTCCGATCGCGCGCCTGAACGGCGCGATGGAGAAGATGGCCAAGGGCAATCTCGACATCGAGGTGCCGGGCGCCGGGCGCGGCGACGAGATCGGCGACATGGCGAAGACCATCACGGTCATCCGCGAGAACGCGGCGGCCGAGGCGTTGCGCAAGGAAGAAGAGGCCAAGAAGGAAGATGTCGCGCGCGCGGCCCGGCGCCGGGCCAATACGCAGAGCCTCGCCGACAAGTTCGAGACCGCGGTCGGCGCCATCGTCGAGACCGTGTCGTCGGCGGCGACCGAGCTCGAGGCCTCCGCCGGCACCCTCACCAAGAGCGCGGAGACCACCCAGCAGCTCACCACCATCGTGGCGGAAGCCTCCGAGGAGGCATCGACCAACGTCCAGTCGGTCGCGAGCGCGACCGAGCAGATGTCCGGCTCGATCAGCGAGATCAGCCGGCAGGTGCAGGAATCGAGCCGGATCGCAGGCGATGCGGTGAAGCAGGCCGAGAAGACCGATGCGCGCATCAATGCGCTGTCGGAGGCGGCCGGCCGGATCGGCGACGTGGTGAAGCTCATCACCGCCATCGCGGAGCAGACCAACCTGCTTGCGCTCAACGCCACCATCGAGGCGGCGCGCGCGGGCGAGGCCGGCAAGGGCTTCGCGGTCGTGGCCCAGGAGGTCAAGGCGCTCGCCTCGCAGACCGCCAAGGCGACCGACGAGATCGGCACCCAGATCAAGGGCATGCAGTCCGCCACCCAGGAGTCGGTTTCGGCCATCAAGGAGATCGGCGGCACCATCGGCCGCATCTCCGAGATCGCCGCCACCATCGCGGCGGCGGTGGAAGAGCAGGGCGCGGCCACCAAGGAAATCGCCCGCAACGTGCAGCAGGCGGCGCAGGGCACCACGCAGGTGGCGACCAACATCACGGACGTGAACCGCGGCGCGGCCGAGACCGGCGCGGCATCGTCGCAGGTGCTCACCTCGGCCCGGTCGCTCTCCTCCGAGAGCAACCGGCTCAAGCTCGAAATGACGAAATTCCTCGAGACGGTGCGGGCTGCCTGACACAAGGGTTCCGTCCCGATTGAATCGGGGATACCGTCATGGCCGGGCTTGTCCCGGCCATCCACGTCTTTTTCCTCGCCGATGTTTTAAGACGTGGATGCCCGCGACAAGCGCGGGCATGACGAATCGCGTGGTTCGACTCCGGTTCCACGGCCGGGCGGAGATTGGCATGGCTTCCATCGACAAATTCAACGACCATTGCTGGAAGGATGTCGTCTCCGAAGCCGACATGAAGCTCTACGCGACGTGGCGGCGCGAGACCTATGTGGGACCGCAGCCGGCGCTGGTCGCGATCGATCTCTATGACCTGGTCTATCGCGGCGGGCCCCATTCGCCCTATGAGCTGAACGACCGCTATCCGGGCACCTGCGGCATCCATGCGCACCGGGCGATCGTTCCGACCCAACGCCTCATCGCGGCGGCGCGCAGCGCCGGCGTCCCGGTCTTCTTCTGCACCCAGGACACGCGGCCGCAGAACCGGCCCCCGGGCGCGGTCTCGACCCGACGCCAGGGGCAGGCGCGCTCCGCCGACGGCTACGCGCTCTATCACGCGTTTGCGCCCGAGCCCTCCGACGTGGTCATCTGGAAGCAGCGGGCGAGCGCTTTTGCGGGCACGCCGCTGATGTCCCATCTCGCGCTCCTGGGGGTGCGAGCCTGATCGTGTGCGGCGAGAGCACATCGGGCTGCGTGCGGGCGAGCGTGGTCGACGCCTATTCGAGCGGCCTGCACGTATCGATCGTCGAGGAATGCACCTTTGATCGTGCCGAGCTCACCCACAAGGTCAATCTGTTCGACCTGCATCACAAATATGCCGACGTCATGCATGTCGAGGAGGTCATTGCGCATCTCGCCGCGACGCAAACGGCCCGCGCCGCCGAGTGATCGCGCGGCGCCCCCGAAAAATCCTGGATCCGTCCCGGCCGGGCTTGTCCCGGCCATCCACGTCTTGCTTCCGATGCAGTGTTAAGACGTGGATGCCCGCGACAAGCGCGGGCATGACGGAGTGGGTGGTTCTACTGGACGAAGGCAATCGGTCTCAGAAGTCCGCGCTGACCAGGTCGTAAGACCCCTTGTGTCCACGCCCGTAGACCTTGGCGGCAGTGGCATAGATCAGGGCGCGGTGGGAATCGAAAGCGCCGAGCAGGCCGGCTTCGTCGAGCCGCATGTCAGGCTGGATGCGCTTCAAGGCGTCCTCGGCAACGAAGAACGACGCCTCCATGGCGCTGTCGTGTCCCCAGAAGCGGACGGCGCGCCGCGTGGCGTCGTAGGA
>DATBBS010000580.1:0-9393 GCA_036270895.1 Xanthobacteraceae bacterium | reverse complement strand
CCTGTGGGGGACGCATGACCGCATCCTGACGGAGGCTTATGGACGCGCCTACTGCGCCGCCATTCCGGGCGCGCGCTTCGAGCTGATCGACAAGGCCGGCCACTTCCCCCATCTCGAGCAGCCGCAGGTTTTCGCCGATCGCGTTCTCGCCTTCGCCGCCCCGTAACGCCGTCCGGAGCCCATGCCATGCGCGTGTATCACTTCACCGAGCAGCCCTACCCGAACGCCTGGGAGAAGCACGAGGGCTCGCTGCGGGTCAACCTGCCGAACCGCCATCTCGATCCCAAAATCGCGGCCGATCTTTTTCACCGCTATTACGACGAGTGGCTCTTGTGCGACGAGCTCGGCTTCGACGTCATGCTCAACGAGCATCACGCCACCGCGACCTGCATGTCGTCGACCTGCATCGTCGGGCTCTCGGTGCTGGCGCGGCAGACCAAGCGCGCCCGCCTGCTGGTGCTCGGCTATCCGATCGGGCACCGGCCCGACCCGTTGCGCTGCGCCGAGGAGCTCGCCACCGTCGACGTGATCTCGCGCGGCCGCCTCGACATGGGCTTCATCAAGGGCGTGCCGTATGAATTCCCGGTGTCGAACCAGAACGCGGTCGGCGTCATGGACCGCTTCTGGGACGCGCATGATTTCATCATCAAGGCGATGACCAGCCATGACGCGCCGTTCAACTGGGAATCGGAATTTTTCCATTACCGCCACGTCAATCTGTGGCCCCGCCCCTATCAGCAGCCGCATCCGCCGGTGTGGACCACGACGGGCAGCCCGATCAACGCGCGCATCGTCGGCGAACGCGGCTACGTCATGGCGACGCTCGGCACCGGCTATGCGACCCGGCCGCTCTACGACGTCTACCGCCAGGCCTATGCGGCGAAATTCCACAAGCCGCCCGCGGCCGACCGCTTCGCCTATCTGGGCCTGGTCGCGGTCGCCGACACCGAGGCGGAGGCGCGCCGGCGCGGCGAGATGGTGTCGATCTATCTGGGCAGCAGCGCGATCGTGGCGCCGCAATTCCGCAACCCGCCCGGCTATTTGTCGATCGAGGACAACGTACGCATCCTGCGCGGCGACCCGCGCCCGCGCACCGGAACGAAGGACGGCGGCTTCATCGACATGCGCACCGCCGGCGTGCAGGAGCTGATCGACGCCGGCATCCTCTTCTGCGGCACGCCCGACCAGGTCTACCGCCAGATCACCGAGTTCTGCGACTACTGCGGCGGCATGGGCAACCTTCTGATGATGGGCCATGCGGGGCACATGAACCACGCCGACACGGTCGGCAACCTCACGCTCTTCGCCAAGGAAGTGCTGCCGCGCCTGAAGGAATACAAGCAGCCGGTGGCCGAGGCGACGGTCGCGGCGTAGCCTCTCTGCCGTCATTGCCCGCGAAAGCAGGCAATCCGGTAATCACCGGCATTCTTCGTAAGCGCGCCGTGCCAATCGCATCGACATGGCGTACGGGATGCCCCGCTTACGCGGGGCATGACGCCGATAATGCGCCGCGGGCTACCCCACCGCTTCCCTCGCGTTGACCGGAAAATACTGCGCCAGCCAGTCATGCAGGACGGTGCGCACGCGCGTGTTGCTCTCGGCGAACATGAAATGGTCGGTCTCGGCGAAGAGATGCAGGTCGGTCGGCTGGCCGGCGCGGCGAAAGAGCTCGATCGATTGCTCGGTCGGCGTCACCGAGTCGACCGAGGAATGCAGCAGCAGGAGCGGCCGCGGCGCCATCTTGGCCACCACCTCGTCGGCGCGGAAGTCGTACATGCTCTGCGCGGTGTCGGCCGTGAACATCTGCACCGAGCCCGCCGCCAGGTGCCCGCGCAGATGCTCGGGGATCGGCACGATGTCGTAGCGCGGCACCATCAAAGTCTCGCCGCGCGCGCGCTGGCGCTTGCCCTCCTCCAGCATGCCGGTGAACTTGGCCCAGGCCTCCGGCGTGCGATGCTGGCCGCGGAACTTGCGCTCGCCGTCGCCCCAGCCGCCCGATGAGATCGCGGCCGCCACCCGTTCGTCGACGGCGCCGGTATAGACCGCCACCGCGGCGCCGAAGCTCGAGCCGATGAGCGCGATGCGGTCGGGCTCGACGGCCGGGTGCTTGGCCAGAAAGCTGAGCGCGTCGCTGGTGGCCGCCACCTGGTCGAGGCAGATCAGCCGGCCCTTCTCGCCTTCGCTCTCGCCGCATCCCGGCATGTCGAAGCGCAGCGTGACGTAACCGAGCTTTTCGAACATGGCGCAGGGCTCGAGCACGTTGCTGGAGCCCTTGTTGCTGCCGAAGCCGTGCAGCACGATGAAGGCCGGCCGGCGTTCGCGGACGCGTTCCGGCACGCGCACCACGCCCGCCAGCGTGAGGCCCTTCGACGTGAATGTGACGCGTTCCTCGGCCATGGCCTAGTCTCCGTTGCCTGTGACTGCGATCGGCTCCGCCATCGTGCCGAGCTGCTGCTTGAGCATGTGCCAGATCGCGTGACGGTAGTCGACGAATTGCGCGCTGCGCTTCAGCGCTTCCTCGTCGCGCCAGCGCGGGCGCGGAAGATCGATCGCGATGTCGGCGATGATGCGCCCTGGCTGGCCGCCGAACATGACGATGCGATCGGACAGGAAAACCGCCTCGTCGACGCTGTGGGTGACGAACAGCACGGTTTTGCGGACTTCTCCCTGCGCATGTTCCTGTCGGCGAACCGGTCCCCACCCCGGATCAAGTCCGGGGCCGGCTTTCGCCGGAACATGCGCCTGATCCCAGATCTTCATCAGCTCGATCTGCATCATCTCGCGGATCTGCGGGTCGAGCGCGCCGAAGGGCTCGTCCATGAACAGGTAGGTCGGGTCGATGGCGAGCGCGCGCGCCAGCCCGACGCGCTGCTTCATGCCGCCCGAGAGCTGGTGCGGGTAGAACTGCCCGTATTTCGCCAAGCCCACCTGCGCCAGCGCCTCGGCGGAAATCTCGGCGCGCCGGCGCGCATCGAAACCGAGCACCTCGAGCGGCATCTCGACATTGTGGCGCGCGGTGCGCCAGGGCAGCAGGTTGAATTCCTGGAACACCATCGCGCGGTCGGCGGACGGGCCCTCGACCCGCTTGCCGTCGATGACGATCGTCCCCTGCGAGGGCCGGACCAGCCCGTTGGCGATCCGCAACAGCGTAGTCTTGCCGCAACCGCTGGGCCCAAGGAAACACACGAAGGTGCCGGGCGCGATGTCGAGCGAAACGTCGCGCAAGACCCAATGCTCGCCGCTGCGGTCGCGTGGCCGATAGCAATGGGAGACGTCCTTGATCTCGATCATGCGGCCTGGTCCTGCCGCCAGGGCGCGAGCCGGCGCTCGAGCGCGCGCAACGCCGCATTGAAGGCGACGCCCGCGCCGGCCAGGATCGCGACGCCGACGAAGACCTGCGCGGTGTCATACATGCCGCCGGCCTGGAAGATCAGATAGCCGAGACCCTTGTTGGAGGCATAGATCTCCGCCACCACCACCATCACCAGGGCGCGGCCGATCGCCAGCCGCATCCCGGCGATGATGAAGGGCAGCGCCGAGGGCAGCACGATCTTGACGAGGATCTGGCGCTCGCGTGCCGTGAAGGAGCGCGCCGTCTCGATCAGCCGCGGATCCACATGGGCGACCCCGGTCTCGGTGTTGATCAGCACGATGATGAAGGAGCCGAGAAACACGAGCGCGACCTTGGACGAGAAGCCAATGCCGAGCCAGATGATGAGCAGCGGCAGGAAGGCGACCTGCGGCGAGGCATAGAGCGCCGCCACGAAGGGCTCGATGGTCGAGGCGACGAGCGGGATCCGTCCCATCACCAGCCCGACCGGCACGCCGACTGCGACCGAGAGCCCGAACCCCATGGCGGCGACCTCGGCGGTGGCGGCGACATGCGGCCAGATGCTGCCGTCGGCGAGCATCTCGCCGAATTTCTCGACGATCAGCGTGGGGCTCGCGGCGAACAGCGGATCGACCAGGCCGGTGCGCGCGGCGGTTTCCCAGATGCCGAAAAAGCCCGCGAGCGCGCCCAGCCGCAACAGCAATGCCGGGCTCGCGAGCCGGCGCCATGCCGCCGGCGCGTCGCCCGTGGGCGCTGCGCGCGTGAGCGGCGCGATGCGCGCGTCGGGCGCTTCGCGCACCACCGGGGACACGTCCTGTGCGGCCATTGCTGATTGCCGGCTACGCCGCCGCCCCGAAGCGCCGCTCCGGGATGCGGGTCGCGTCTCTCAGCAGCTTTTGCAGCGTGGTGACGCTCATGGGGGCGGCTTGTCCGATGATCTGGCGCTGGTTCTATTTTGGCCGCGCGGGTGGTAGATCGCAAGCGCCCTCGATCTACCCGACAGCCCCAAAAGGAATCCCGATGAGCGACATCCGCGTCGACCAGGCCGAGCTCTTGCGTTTCTTCACGGCCGTCTTTGCCGCCAAGGGGATGAGCGGGCCGGACGCCGCCACGGTCGCCGACATGCTGGTATGGGCGAATCTGCGCGGCGTCGACTCGCACGGCGCGATGCGCCTTCCGAGCTATCTGGACCAGATCCGCAAAGGCGAGTTCGACCCCAAGGCGCGCCCGATCCTGCGGCCGCTCTTGCCCGCAACCTTCATCCTCGAATGCGCGCGCGCGGCCGGTCCCGTCTGCATGCTGCAGGCGGCCGCGCATGCGATCGAGCTTGCCGACAAGTTCGGCGTCGGCGTCGGGCTGGTGAGCGACACCACCCACACGGGTGCGATCGGCCGCTATGCCCAGTGGGTTGCCGAGCGCGGCTATGCGGCGCTGGTGATGACGGCGGGGCCGCTGTTCATGGCGTATCACGGCGCCCGGACGACCAGCCTCGCGACCAGCCCGATCGCCATCGGGATACCGGGACCCGGCGGCGAGCCGCTGGTGCTCGACATGGCGACCAGCGTCACCGCGGCCGGGCGCATCCGTCAGGCGGCGGCCGAAGGCAAGCCGATCTCGGAGGGTCTGGCGATCGACGCCGAGGGCAAGCCCACGACCGACGCCGCCAAGGCGGTAACGCTGCTGCCGCTCGGCGGGCCGAAGGGCTCCGGCCTGTCGCTGCTGTTCGAATGCCTCACCGGGGTGATGGCGGGCATGCCGATCATCACCACGCTGGCCGGCCTCACCGGCCCGAAGCTGGCGCTGCAAAACGCCATGGTGATCGTCTTCAACATCGCCAACTTCCGTCCGCTCGCCGACTACCGGCGCGACGTCGGGCTCCTGATCGAGGTGGTGAAAAACCTGCCGCGCCGGGACGGCTTCGACGAATTATTATTGCCGGGCGAGCGCGGGGGGCGCGAGGCAGAGTTGCGCCGCCGTAATGGTATTCCGATCGCCGCCAAGCTGTGGCGCGAGCTGGGTGAGATTGCACAAGCGCTCGGCGTGCCGCCGCCGCAATCGCTCCGCTGACCGGAGCGTCCCCGCGTCAACCCGTGCGTGGCATGCCTGCGCAAGGCACGAGAGTTGCGTAGAAATCAGGCGGAGTTTGGACGCGGGCTCGCAAATCGTCGCGGCGCAGGAATTATTTCGCCGGCATGGAACCAACCTAGCGCTTCGCCCTTTTGCAGTGTAGCGGCGCAACGTCTGCTGCCGGGCCTGTGGTGCCCGGGCATGCAAAGCCCCGGGGGGCACGGCAGCGCGCGTGGCGATCACGCAGGCCAGAACACCCGCGATGGGTGTTCACACCCACAGGAGCTTCGCCTATGTGTGACTACAGTCTGGAGCACCTCGCCAGCCGTCCGGACAAGGTCGGAGACAAGCTGGTATCGACCAAATTCCCCAATTCGATCACCCGGGGCTTCTCGGCGGTCGGCGAACCCAATGTCGCCGTCTGCCTGATGCCCGGCACCGAGCTCGCATTCGAGCAGGAGGTTTCCTGCGTTCACGCGCTGGGCCTGCTGCCGAGCCGGAAGATCCCCGACAAGGTCGCGCGCTTCCGCGAGATCAATCTGCAGAATCCGCATGACCACCATGACGCGCTGGAATTCTCCGGCGGCCAGCTCGTCCTGGTGACGCGCCTGTGCGAAGGCCAGACGGCGACCGTGCTGCAGCTCCCGGTCGACCCGGAAAAGGCCATCGAGACGAAGATCACGCAGCCTCAGACCCTCGACGCCTGACGCATCCGCGATTTCGCCGACCAGACGAGCCGCCGGGAAACCGGCGGCTCGTTCGTTTTTGCGTTGCATTCGGACATGGGGCGGGCGCGCCGGCCTCGGCTTGACAGGGTCCCGTCCGCCGGACAGGTTCCGCGCGCGTGCCTCACCCCGGGAAGCCCCTCATGCCCAATCTGCGTCTGAATTTCGCCTGCGGACCCTATGACCGGACCCAGGCCTTGCGCGACGGCACGATCAAGCCCGAGGGCATCGACCTCAACTACATCACGCTGCAGCCCGCCGAGATCTTCTGGCGGATGCTGCAATACCAGGAATTCCACGCGTCGGAGATGTCGCTGTCGAACTACACCAGCCTGGTGAGCGACGGCAACGCGCCCTTCATCGCCATCCCGGTGTTTCCGTCGCGCGTCTTCCGGCACGGATATTTCTTCATCAACACCGCCAAGGGCATCGAGAAGCCGGCGGACCTCAAGGGCAAACGCGGCGGCGTGCCGGAATACAGCATGACGGCCGCCGTCTACATGCGCGGGCTGATGCAGCACGAGTTCGGCGTCAAGCCGAGCGACGTCGAATGGGTGCAGGGCCGCACCGACCGGCTCGGCCGCAAGCTGCCGTCCGACATCCGCCTCACGCAGGCGCCGGCCGGCACCGAGCTCGGCGATCTCCTCGAGCGCGGCGAGATCGATTTCCTGATCACCGCCAACAATCCGCTCTCGTTCCGGCGCGGCGCCAAGACGGTGCGGCGGCTGCTTCCGAACTATGCCGACGCCGAGAAGGATTATTACCGGCGCACGAAAATCTATCCGATCATGCACACGGTGGTGATCCGCCGCGACATCTACGAGCGCGATCCCTGGGTCGCGCTCAATATGTACAAGGCGCTGTGCCAGGCGAAAGAGCATTGCTACCACCTAGTCGCCGAGACCGGCTCGCCCAAGGCGTCCTTCGCCTGGCTGCAGCCGATGATCGAGGAGGAGCAGGCGATCATCGGGCGCGACTGGTACCCCTACGGGATCGAGCAGAACCGGCCGACCATCGAGGCGCTGCTGCAATACACGTTCGAGCAGGGCCTGACCGCGCGCCGGGTCAAGCTCGAGGAGCTGTTCGCGCCCAGCACCCTGCGCGACATTCCGCTGAGCGAGGGGCAGCAGGTCTAGCGCCGCCGCGCGCCCGTTCAGCCCAGCCCCAGCAGCCGCCGGCAATTGCCGGCCGCGATGGCTTCCTGCTCGTCGCGGGAAAGTCCGGCATCGTGCATGGCCGTTGCCAGCGCGCCGCCGATCGGCACGTCGTCGACGATCGGCCAATCGCTGCCCGCCATCACATTGTCGGCGCCCAGCAGATCGACCGCGGCCCGGATCAGCGCCGGATGAATGAGCTGGGTATCGGCAAAGACATGCTTGCGCATCACCTCGCTGGCGCCGGAGGGTGAGCGACTCTGGCTCGACAGCCCCGCCAACATCGCCAGGCCGCCGATCGCATGCCCGGTCACGACCACGCGCAAGCCCGGCAACTCCGAGAATACCCCGCCTTCGACCAGCGCGATCAGTGCGGCGGAATTCACCGTGCCGCGCGCGAACAGCGACCCGATGAGCCCGTAGGGAGCCATCTGGCGCGTGAGCGGTTGCGGGGCCACCGGATGCACGAAGACCGGCACGCCGAGTTTTGCGGCCACATCGAGCGTGGGCCGGGCCTGCGGCGCGTCGATCAACAGATCGCCGCGGGCGCAATCGACGAAGAGCCCGCGCAGTCCGAGATCGCGGATGGCACGCTCGGCCTCCCGCGCGGCCGGCTCGCCCTCATAGGGATCGACCGACGCCAGGCCGTGCAGGCGGCCGGGATGCCGCGCCGCCAGGCCCGCGACCTCGTCATTGATGGCCCTGATGGTGTCATGCGGCACATGGCCGTCCGCATCCGCGATCAACGCGGCCGGGATGTTGACGACCCGCCCGCCGAGATGGCCGTCCCTGATGTCCTTCGCCAGCAGGTCCTCGTCGCGCAATTTGCGCCCGATCGCTTCCCAGCGGGCGCGCTGGCTCGGCGGCGCGGCCTGCACGGCGGTGAGCGCGAAGCGCGCCGGAACGTGATGGTTGTGAAAGTCGACGATATCGAGAGGCGCCATTGGGTCTCCAATGCCGCCGCCGGATGAAGGATTTGCGGAGATCGGACATTCCGCCAAAAGCCCTCGGCCCGGCGAGCGGGCTTGAGTGCAGTGCTTGGGCGAAATGCCTTGGGATGATCGGGCGACTGCCGTGAGGCCCGACACATTTTGTATGCGGCGACGCCGAATAAAAGTCAATAACGCAGGCCTGATGGGGCGGTTAAGGTTTGCTTGCGTCAAAAGTTTATGTCGGCTCGCGTTAGGAGTTTGGAGAGACCGCCCGTCGTATGTGCTCGGCCGGAACCAAGGAACCCAGATGCCCGCGCCGCGTTAGGGAACGGGACACCGCCGGGTGTGTGCATGGCTGAGCTGACGTTTCGCTGTCCTTACAGCAACCAACCCATCAAGACCGGGATCGATGTCGATCGCGCGGACGCGCAGCGAATCCGCGGATTTCCCATCCGGATCCGTTGTCCCCATTGCGACTGCAGTCACGACGGCACGATCGCCGACGCCGAGTTGAGCGACGCCGCGTAGAGCCTCATTCGACCGTCACCTGAGGTGCTCGCGCCTTTTGGCGCGAGCCTCGAAGGATGACGGGATGAGACAGCCGGCTCTAATACGGTTTACAGCACGCGCTAGATCCGTCAGTCCGGCCGCAACCCGAGATCCTCGATCAACTGCTTCTGCTCGGCGATCTGCTTGAGCGCAAAGGCGCGGTAGTCCTCACTGCCGAGATAGAACCGCTCCTGGTCGAACTTGACCATGGCGGCCACATAGGCCGGATCCTCCAGCGCTTTCCTGAACGCGTCGTGCAGGACCTGCACGACCTTCGGATCCATGCCTTTCGGACCGGCGATCCCGAAAGGCGAGTTCGACACCATGTCGATGCCGATGTCGCGCAGGGTCGGCACGGTCGGCCAGTTGCGCGTCCGGCCGGCGCCCCAGGTCACCAGCAGGCGGAATTTTCCGGCCTCGACCTGCGGCGCCCAGCCGGTCGAATCCGCGACCGCATGGATGTGGCCGCCGAGCAGCGCGTTGGTGGTGTCGGCGCTGCCCTTGAAGGGAATATGCGTCCACTGGATCCCCTGCTGGCGAGCGATCTGCTCCATGGTGATGTGCAGGCTCGTTCCCGCGCCCGGCGTGCCGTAATTGATCTTGCCGGGATTGCGCTTGGCGTCGGCCAGCAGATC
>DATBBS010000579.1:0-1686 GCA_036270895.1 Xanthobacteraceae bacterium | reverse complement strand
GGCCGCCGTGGTGCTGCCGCCGCCCACCTTGTTGGCGACCTGCATGCGCACCGGCATCAGCTTCTCCTGCTCGATCACCTGGATGAGCTGGCGCGCGAACACGTCGTTGCCCGAGCCCGGGCCATTGTGCACGACGAATTCCACCGGCCGCGTGGGCTTGTACTGGGCGGCGGCAGGCGAGAGCGTTGCGAGCAGCAGCGCCGCGGCGAGCAGATGTTTCGTCATGGCGATCATTCCAACCTCTTTGTCGTCATGCCCGCGAAAGCGGGCATCCAGTACGCCGTGTCGTCGCGGTGGGGCAGGGACTTCGTCGACTTTTGTCCGACTGGATTGCCCGCTTTCGCACGCAATGACAACGGAGTTGTGGTCGCATGGGGCGGCGGTCGCTGAAGCGAACACTCACCCATTCTCCGTCACCGCGCGGACGCGCCAGCGGTTGACGCGGCCGAGCAGCGGGGAAAACAGCAGCAGCACGGCGAGCGCCAGCATGCAGGCCGACAAAGGGCGGGTGAGGAACAGGCTCATGTCGCCCTGCGACATGGTGAGCGACTGACGCAGCGCGCGCTCCATCGCGCCGCCGAGCACGAAGCCGAGGATCAGCGGGGCGGCCGGGTACTTCAGTTTCCCCATCAGCCAGCCGAGCAGGCCGAAGCCGGCCAGGAGCCCGATGTCGAACAGCCGCCCCGACACGCTGTAGGCGCCGACCACCGAGATCCCGAGAATGCCGGGGTAGAGGACATAGGCCGGGACCCGCAGGATCTGCGCGAACAGCGGAACCAGCGGCAGGTTCAGGAGCAGCAGGATCACGTTGCCGATATACATGCTGGCGACCAGGCCCCAGAAGACGTCGGGCGATTCCTGCATCATCAGCGGCCCCGGCCGCACCCCCCACATGATCAGCGCCGAGAGCAGGATCGCGGTCGAGGAGCCGCCCGGTATGCCGAGGGTCAGCAGCGGGACCAGCGCGCCGCCGGTGTCGGCATTGTTGGCGCCTTCAGGCGCCGCGACGCCCTCCGGCACGCCGGTGCCGAACTTCTCCGGATGGCGCGAGACCGCCTTCTCGATTCCGTAGGAGATGAAGGATGCGATGGTGGCGCCGGCGCCGGGCAGCACGCCGAGCAGGAAACCGGTCACCGAGCCGTTGAGGAAGGCGAAGCGGCAGGCTTTGAGCTCTTCCAGGCTGGGCAGCAGATTGCGCAGCCCGCTCGGCACCGGCAGGAGCTGCGTTTCCTCTCCGGCCTCGATGCTGGAGAGCACCTCGGCGATCGCAAAGACGCCGATCGCCACCAGCATGAAGTCGACGCCGCCGAGCAGCGAGGCCTGCCCGAAGGTGAAGCGCGCCTGCGCGGTGAACAGATCGGTGCCGATGCTGGCGAGCCACAGCCCGAGCAGCATCGACAGCAGCGCCTTGATCAGGGACGAGCCGGCGAGCAGCACGACCAGCGAGAGGCCGAGGCACATCAGGGCGAAATATTCCGGCGACGAGAAGGACAGCGCGAAGGCGGCGATCGGCGGCGCGATCACGGTGAGGGCGATCACCCCGAAGGTACCGGCGATGAAGGAGGCGATCGCCGCGATGCCGAGCGCCGGGCCCGCACGGCCGCGGCGCGCCATCTGGTAGCCGTCGATGCAGGTCACGACGGACGACGACTCGCCCGGCATGTTGAGCAGGATCGAGGTGGTCGA
>DATBBS010000578.1:0-3228 GCA_036270895.1 Xanthobacteraceae bacterium | reverse complement strand
GCGCGGGATGCGCCGGTCGGGAGCGATCTCGTCGCGAAACAGCGCCGAGACCGGAACGTCATGGGCGCGTCCGAGCGGCCAGAGCGCGAAGGCCGCCGCGGTCAGGAGGCCGTAGGCGAGCGCCGCGACGAGCTCGAGGGGGTGCACCGCCGGCTCAAACGGCAGCGGCATGAGCGGACGCAGCACGCCCGCGAGCCCGAACGGCAGGGCGGCGCCCAGCGCGAGGCCGATCGCGACCCCGATCGAGGCCAGCACCATCACCTCGGTGAAATAGATCACGAACACGCGCGACCCGGTGGCGCCGAGCGATTTCAGCGTCGCGATGACGTTGCGCTTGCGATCGAGATAGTGCTTGGCCGAATTGGCGACGCCGACCCCGCCGACCAGCAGCGCGGTAAGGCCGACGAGCGTGAGATATTGGGTGAAGCGCTCGACGTTGCGCTCGAGCTGCGGCGTCGCGTTGCTGCGGGTCCGGATGTCCCAACCGGCATCGGGCAACCGGCGGGCGGCCTCCCCCATCGCGCTCTTGACCGCGGCCTCGCCCGCGCCGGCGGGAAGACGGATCCGATAATGCCAGCGCACCAGGCTGCCGGGCTGCAGCAGGCCGGTCGCGCGCAGGGCCGCCTCGCTCATCATCAGGCGCGGCCCGAATCCGATGCCGCCGGCGAGCTTGTCGGGCTCGGCGGTGAGGCGCGCCCGGATGTCGAGCGCCGCATTGCCGACCGCGAGCCGGGAGCCGGACGCAAGATCCAGTCGCACGAACAGCGCGGGGTCGGCAATGGCGCCGAATTCCTCGCCGCGGCGCGCCAGCAGATCGGGCAGCGGCGCCGCCGGATCGCCTGCGACCGATCCGTAGAGCGGATAGGCGCCGTCCACCGCCTTGATCTCGACCAGGGTCGAGTGTCCGTCGGCGGTGCGCGCCATCGCGCGCAACGTTGCGGCGACCGAAACGTCGCCCAAGCCGTGCAGGAAGGCGAGTTCCTCGGACGTCGCCTCACGCTGGATCAGCGAGAAGGAGAGATCGCCGCCCAGTATCGCGCGGCCTTCGCGGGCGAGCCCGTCGACCAGGCCTTGGGCGAACGAGCCGACGCCCGCGATCGCCGTCACACCGAGCGCGATGCAGGCGATGAACACCCCGAAGCCGCGCACGCCGCCGCGCAATTCGCGCAACGCGAGGCGCAGCAGGAGCCAACGCATGGGCGGGACAAACGTGGCGGAGGTCACGCCGTCACCGCACGGGCTTCGGCATGGAGCGGCGGAGCAGAAAATGCACAGGCACGTAAAGCAGCGCCGGCAACAGGACGATCAGTCCGGCCACCCAGACGGCGGGCGGCATCCACTGCTGCGCAACCGTGTCGCTCATGCCCCAGACGTAGTTGATGTTGACGGGCGTGAGCCCGGGATCGGGACGCGGCGGCGGCATGAAGAAGAAGCAGACCAGCACAAGAGCCCATGCCACGGCGGTCCAGGCCGCAAGCCCGCGCCGGTCATAGCCCAGCCGCCACACCAGATAGACGAGCAGAAACGGCAGCCAGCCGTGAAACAGCGACAAGCTGCGCAGGAACAGCGAGTGATCGGCCGCGAACATGTAATCCGTCATGCCGGTGAGCGGCACACCGATCAGGTTGGAGAGGAAGTCGACGACCCACAGCGCCTGCGAGGCGAGGATGCCGACCGCGCACATCGAGACCAGGAGCGGGCTTTCGATCCAGATTCCGACGAGCGTGATGATGAGGGCCACGTCGCAGAAATACAGGAAATTGGTGGGCCCGTAGTTGGCCCAATAGACCGGGACCAGCACCGCCATGAAGGCCGTATAGGCGAGCTTCAGCCACAACGGCAGGCGGCCCGCAGGATCGACGAGGGATTGCGCGCTCATGCGATCACCTTTGCGGGCGCCGCCGGCTCGACGCGGCCCGAGCGCATTCTTATCACGCGATCGCAGCGCGCCGCGAGGTTCGCATCATGGGTGACGAGCACGAGCGTGGTGTTGCGCGCGGCGCGGCCGGCGAACATCAGATCGACGATCTCGCCGCCGGTCGCCTCGTCGAGATTGCCGGTCGGCTCGTCGGCGACCAGGATCGCGGGGTGCGGCGCCAGCGCGCGGGCGAGCGCGACCCTTTGCTGCTCGCCGCCGGAAAGTTGCGCCGGATAATGCGCCAAGCGCTCGCCGAGACCCACACTGGCGAGCTCGCGCTCGGCGCGCGCGAAGGCGTCGGTGGCGCCCGCCAGCTCGAGCGGCACCGCGACATTCTCGAGCGCCGTCATGGTGGGAATCAGGTGGAAGGATTGAAACACGATCCCGACCTGGCGGCCGCGGAAGCGCGCCAGCGCATCCTCGTCGAGCCCGCCGATATCCTGACCCGCGACCAGGACCGTGCCGGTGTCCGGCCGCTCCAGCCCGGCCATCACCATCAGCAGCGTCGATTTACCCGAGCCCGACGGGCCGACCAGGCCGACCGCCTCGCCGCGGCCTATATTGAGCGCGATGTCCTTGAGAATATGCACCCGGGCCGCGCCGCGGCCGAGCGAGAGATTGACCCCGAAAAGCGTGACGGCGGGCGCGGGCTTGACCGAGATATCGTTCATGCGGCTGTTAGGTCCCCTGCGGGGCGCGGGTTCGATGCGCCGCCGATTCGGCATGTTGGCTCATATGGGAATCGCACCGTGCCGGTCCAGATGATTCCGCGGACGCTCGGGATGATCCTGGCGGCCGCGATCGGCTGTATTGCGGCCGCGGTCCCGGCCACGCGGCTCGCCGCGGCGGACAGACCGGTGACCATCGTGGCGCTCGGCGATTCGCTCTCTGCGGGCTTCGGGCTTGCGGCCAAGGATGCGTTTCCCGCCAAGCTCCAGGCGGCGCTCGCCGCCAAGGGAATCGCCGCAACCATCGTGGATGCCGGGGTTTCCGGCGATACCGCATCGGGCGGCCTGGCGCGGCTCGCCTGGTCGGTGCCGGACGATGCCGACGGGGTCATCGTGGAGCTGGGCGCCAATGACGCCTTGCGCGGCCTCAACCCGGCGGTGCCGCGCGCGGCGCTTGACGCGATCCTGCGCCGGCTCAAGGACCGCGGCATTCCCGTACTCCTGTGCGGCATGCTGTCGCCGCCCAATCTCGGCGCCGACTACGCCCGCGCCTTCAATGCGATCTATCCCGACCTCGCCCGGACATACGATCCCGTCTTCTATCCATTCTTCCTCGATGGGGTCGTCACCAACCGGCAGCTC
>DATBBS010000577.1:0-6958 GCA_036270895.1 Xanthobacteraceae bacterium | reverse complement strand
CTGGGATCACGCCGGCAACACCGACCAGCTCACGCGCGATTGGTCGGCATGGCTCTTGAGCAAGCCGTTCGGCTTCTGGATCCTTCTTGCGGTCGGGGCGGCGATCGTCGGGACCGGCATCGGCGTCGCCGTCTCGGGTATTCGGGCGAAATTCGGCGAGAGGCTTGCACTGAAACAAAAACCCCGGCTGCTGGTCACAGCGCTCGGAGTGGCGGGCTTTCTGGTGCGCGCCTTTGTGTTCATCGTGGTCGGGTTGTTCGTCAGCTTTGCGGCGATCGATGCCAATGCGCGCGAAGCCAAAGGATTGGCGGGCGCGCTTCGGGTGATCCAGCAGCAGCCCTACGGCTCATGGCTGCTCGCGCTGACGGCCGCCGGATTTCTCGCCTTCGGGGCATTCGGCATCGCCGAGGGCGCCTATCGCAGGATTCCCGAGAACAGGGGCCGTCCCGCCCCTAAGCGCCGATGATATGCCCCGCGGGCTTCAGCGCCTCGACGCGATCGCACAGGATCTTGACCATCGCCAGCAGAGGGACCGCCAGGAGCGCGCCCGGAACGCCCCATAAGGTGTGCCAGAAAAACAGCGACACGATCACCAACACCGGATTGAGGGTGAAGCGCTTGGCGAGCAGCATGGGCGTAACGATCTCGCCCTCGCAGATGTGGATCAACAGATAAAGAACGGCGGGAAGGAGCGCCTGCCACGGCCAATCCAGCGCCACGATTCCGGCGACAAAGAACAGGGCTACTCCGGTCGCCGGTCCCAGGATCGGAATGTAGTTGAGCACGAACGCAACGGCGCCCCACAGGATAGGATCGCCCAGCCCGCAAGCCCACATCGCCAGGCCGGTGACGATCCCGACCAGGGTGTTCATCACCGTAATGGTGACCAGATAGCCCCCGATCTGCCGCTGCGTCTCGGCCGCAATGTCCACAGCCTGCCGTTTGTCGCGCAGGCGAGGGAGAACTTCGATCAGGCCGCGCAAAAGCCGCTCGCCCGCCGCAAGCAGAAAGAAAAGGACGATCATGGTGGTGAAGATGCGCCCCAGCACCATGAGGGTAATTCCGGTCAGCTTGCTGGCGACCGCCGACGTATCCTTGACCGCGACGGTCGGCACGTTTGCATCCTTGGTCGACGTCGCGGCGTCCTCAAGCTCCTTGAACGCGCCCTGCAGGTAGTCGATCGGCTGCCGAAGCGGCACGAGCTTCTCCTTCAGGGTCGGCAGCACCTGGGGAGCCTTCTGGAGCCAGCTCGAGGCAGGCCCCGAAATACTGAACGCCACGACGACGGCCGTTCCGAAGATGCATACGATCAGGATAAAGGCGCTCACGGCGGCCGGAAGCCGGATCCTCGCGGACAGGAAATCCATGACCGGCTGGAGCAACAGCTTGAGCACGAGCGCCAGCGTGACCGGAATCAAAAGCTCCTTTCCGACATAGAGGGCGCCGACGGTCGCCAGACCGGCCAGGATGACAACGCCGGCCGTCAAGGCGCTTGTGCCGCCGGCCTTCATGCGAACTTCATCGGGAGCCGTGGCCTGGGCGGCCTTCTCCCGCTGCCTCAGCTCCTTGGCGTCGGGCGCCGCCTGCATTTTTTTTGTCGCCATCGTTTCGGCATACCCCACTGGTCCCTGGCTTCACTCGGGCAAGGTGCGCGGACACCAACGACAGGCTTCGGTTCCGGTTCCATCCGCCGGCCGTCGCGCGCCAAATGTCCAAGGACCGGCGGGTGCTTTTCAGATAATCCATCGTGCGCGCAGCAATGCAGGCGGCGCGGGGACCGATCGGATCGTTATTGCGGCGCCGCCAGCTCCAACAGGGACCGCACGTCGGGCGCCGCCTCGATGTCCCACAGCCGATCGGCAAGCTCGGCGGCGCGCGCGGCGCCCAGCACCGGCTCGACCAGCTCGTGGAACTTGGCCTTCAGCCCGGCATCACCGAGCGGCACGATGCGCGAGCCGAGCGCCTCGTCGGCCTGGCGCGTGAAGGCGCCGCGCGCGGTCGTGACGGTCACGCGCGCCGGCCGCAGCTGCGGGTAGAGCCGGTCGATCTCGGGCGGCGCCGTGACGTGGAGCATGCGCGCCACCTTGCCGAAGACGGGGTCGCGCCGGGTCGCGTCCTCGAAATATTTCATCTTGATGCCGCGCAGGCGCAGCGCGAGCCCGATCAAATAGGGGAAGCTGAGCTGAGCGCTCGCATAATCGTCCCAGCCCGTATGGGCGTGCTCGGCGGCGATCCGATAGGTCTCGACGTCGATGCGGGTCACCTCGTCGACGGCGATCTTCTCGTCCTCGAGGAGTCCGATCAGCGCCTCGACCGCCGGCTGGATGTGGCGGCAGCACGCATATGGCTTGATGTAGCAGTCGGTGATGCCGAAGGGCGGCGGCAGCGTGACCGGACGCGCCTTGTCGATGCGGCCGAACGCGAAGGCCTGCATGAAGCCGTCGCGCGATTCGATCACGGCGGGCGGGCCAGCGACGCCCTGCTCGGCGAGCAGCGCCGCCTGCAGGCCTTCGCGCGAGGCGTGGCCGGCGTGCAGGCGCTTGATGTCGGCGCCGCCGTTGACGAAGGCGAACAGGCCGGCGGAGCTCGAGGCCGCGATCCCCATGGCGTCGGCCAGTTGCTGCCGCGTCAGGCCGCGCAGCTTCCCGACCGCAATTGCGGCGCCGAACACCGCGCAGGCGCCGGTCGGATGGAAGCCGCGCTGGCGCAGATCGGGGTGGCAGGCGCGCGCGATCGCGATCGCGATCTCGTAGCCGGCGACCATCGCGGCGATCGTGTCCCGGCCGCTCGCGCCCATCCGGTAGCCGACCGAGAGGATGGCCGGCACCACTGTGCAGCCGGGGTGCACCGAGCCCTGCCGGAAACCGTCGTCGAGCTCGATGCCATGGGCCGCGGTGCCGCCCAGGAAGGCGGCGTCGAGCAGATCGGCACGCCGCGCACGCCCAGGCACCGGAATGTCTCCGTCGCGGCGCACCGACGCCATCACGGCTTCGGCCCGCGTCGCGACGTCGCCCGGCGCGCCCGCGATCATCACCCCGACGGTGTCGAGCAGATGGCGGCGCGCGTAATGCCGCGTCTCGGCGTCGAGCGCGTCGTAGCGCAACCCGTGCGCGAAGCCGACCAGGGCGTCGGTCGCGCCGGCCGCGGGCGCCAGCGTGTGCAAAGCCTCGGCATGGGACATGGGTGTTTCTCCGGAACCGGCGTCGGCGGCCATCCTAGCAGAAGTCGCGGATGCGAGCGCGGCCGGGATGCACCGGCGCACCAGGGGGCCTGGAAGCCGCCCAGTGATGCTTGGTATGGTGCGGTTCCCCCAAGCCCAGGATCACCTCAGGAATCGCGCGATGCTGCAAACCGTTTCGCCCACCCCGGCGGGCGCCGCCGAGCCGCTGCCGTCGGCGACCGAGACCGGCCTCCTCGGCGTCCATCAGCTCAAGCGGGCCTGGGCGCGCCAGCGCGCCAGACGGCAAGGACGCTTCGACACCGACCAGCGCGAATTCCTGCTCGATCACCTGGTCTTCGACGCGCTGGGCATCGGGCTCGAGCAGACGCTGCAGTATCTGGGTCAGGCCGCGCCGACCTTCGAGGAGTTCGAGGGCTGGATCGTCACGACCACGGGCGGCGTGCCCGATCGTCAGGTCGCGCGCATCAATGCGGCGGTCACGGGGACCGAATATCCGGCCGACATCCGGCGATGGCTCGCCGAGGTCGAGGCGAGCGAGCCGGTGCTCTCGGCGGACGATCTCGCCTTCTGGGACGAACATGGCTACGTGGTGGTGCATGACGCGGTGCCGGCGGCGACGCGCGAGGCCGCGACGGCGGCCGTCCTCGATCATCTCGACGTGCGTCTCGACGATCCGGAGTCGTGGTACGGACGCAAGCACAGCATCATGGTGCAGTATTTCCAGCATCCGGCGTTCGACGCGAACCGCAGGTCGCACCGCATCCACAAGGCCTTCGCCCAATTGTGGGGCAACGCGGATCTGTGGGTGTCGACCGATCGCGTCGGTTTCAACCCGCCGGAGCGTCCCGGCTGGCGCTTTCCCGGTCCCGACCTGCACTGGGACGAAAGCCTCCACCAGCCCATCCCGCTGAGCACGCACGGCATCCTCTACCTCACCGACACCGAGGCCGAGCAGGGCGCATTCACGGTCGTGCCGGGCTTCCATCGTCGCGTGGGCGCGTGGCTCGCGGGCCTGCCGGCGGGCGCCGATCCGCGCCAGCAGAACCTGCATGCGCTCGGCTCCAGGCCGATCGCGGGACGTGCCGGCGACCTGGTGATCTGGCACGGCGCGATTCCCCACGGCAGCAGGCCCAATCGCGCCGCGATGCCGCGTATCGTGCAATATGTCCGGATGTATCCGACGCGCCCCGAATGCGCGGACGTCTGGATCTAGCGTTACGCGAGCCGCACCAGCGCATCGACCGCCGTCACGCCCTGCCCGGCCGGCCGCACGATCAGCGGATTGATCTCGGCCTCGGCGACGGTCTCATCGAGCGCGAGCCGGGACAGCGCCACGATGGCGTGCGCGAGCGCGTCGAGATCGCCCGCCGGTTTGCCGCGGTAGCCCGCCAGCACCGTCAGGCCGCGCACCTCGGCGATCATGTGGCGCGCCGTGTCGAGATCGACCGGCGCGAGCCGCAGGCTGCGGTCGCGGTAGATCTCGGTGAAGACGCCGCCCGCCGCCACCATGACCAGCGGCCCGACGTCGCGGTCGACCCGGTAGCCGATCAGCGCCTCGCCGACGCCGGCGATCATCGGCTGCACCAGGACCCGGTCGAGCTTGTGTCCGTGCGCCGCGACGGTGTCGCGCATGCGGGCGAGCGCCGCCACCAGGCCGTGCCCGTCCACAATGCCGAGGGCGACGCCGCCGATGTCCGATTTGTGCGCGACCTCGCCCGACAACAGCTTGGCGGCGACCGGATAGGGAAACGGCAGCGCGGGCGCCCGGCCGATCGTCGCCGCGAGTGCGACGCCGGGCGCGCGCGCCAGGCCGAGCCGGTCGAGCAGCGCATGGGCTTCGAGCTCGTCGAGGAGGCGTCCGCCCCCGGACGGCACGGGCTTGCGGGCGACCGCCGGCGCGGGGACGCGGCGGCGCAGCGCGGCCGCCACCGCGTCGGCGCAGGCCTCGGGCGTGCGGAAGCACGGGACGCCGGCCGCCGAGAGCCGCGCCAGCGCCTGCGGGGCGTCGGGCACGACGAAAGCCGCGAGCGGTCGCTCGGCGCCGGCGCAGTCGATGATCGGCTTGAGGGCGAGCTCGGGATGAAAACGCGCCGAGGAGCCGACCACCGCCACCACCAGGTCGAACTCGGGCGCGGCCAGCAGGATGTCGAGCGCGCCCTTCATCACCTCGTAGCGCGCGCCCGCGATGGTGAGGTCGACGATGCGCGCGCGCGCCACCGCAATCCCGGCGGCATCGAGGCGCGCATAGGTCTCGGCGCTCGGCGGCGCGATCGTGATGCCGCGCGCCGCCAGCGGATCGACCACTGTCGTGGCGCCGCCCGCCGTGGTGGTGACGACCGCCACCGCGGCAGGCCGCGCGCCTCGCAGCCGGGCCGGCACGCGCGTGACGAGCGGCAGGCCCTCGATGAGGGCTTCGAAGGTTTCGACCCGCGCGATCCCGCAATCGGCCAGAAACGCATCCGCGACGTCGTCCTCGCCGGCGAGCGCGCCGGTATGCGACACCGCGAGCTCGCGCGCCGCCGACGAGCGGCCGAGCTTGTAGGCCAGCACCGGCCTGCCGCGCGCGGCCGCCGCTAGCGCGAAGTCACGCAGCGCGGCGGCGTTGCGCAGGGTCTCGAGAAACAGCAGATACCCGTCGATGTCGGGATCATCGAGCGTGGCGGCGCAGATCTCGCCGACCGACAGGTCGACCTCATTGCCGACCGAGACCAGGCCCGCAAAGCCGATATGGCGCGACTTGCCGCGCGACAGCAGCGCGCCGATCATGGTGCCGCTGTGCGAGGCCGCGAAAATGCGCCCCGATGGCAGATCCTTTTCGTCGAAGGCCGCATTGGCGGTCAGCATCACGCCTTCGCGCAGGTTGACGATACCGAGGCTTGACGGCCCCACGATGCGCAGCCCGGTCCTCGCCACCACGTCGCGCAGCCGCGCCTCGCGGGCTTCGCCCGCCGGCCCGGCTTCGGCAAACCCATCCGCCAGCACGGTCGCGACCTTGACGCCGAGCCGGCCGCATTCCTCGACGGTTTCGACCGCGGCGTCGGTCGGCGTCACCACATAGACATGCTCCGGCACCTCCGGCAGCGCGGCCAGCGACGCAAAGGCGCGTTCGCCCAGCACCTCGTCGCGGCGCGCATTGACCGGATAGACCCGGCCCGCATAGCCGGCCTGACGCAGGAATTTCAGCGGACGGCCGGCGGTCTTGGCGGGGTCGTTCGACTGCCCCACGATGGCGACGGAGCGCGGCGACAGCAGGGCCTGGCGCAGGGCACGCACGGCAGCCGGGCTTTCAGCGACGATTGGGGCATGAGGGTTCAACACAGCTTCCGACACGCTATCCTCCGTCATTGCGAGCGAAGCGAAGCAATCTCCCAAGCACGACATGAGATTGCTTCGGCGTGCTTCGCACGCCTCGCAATGACATCTAGCCTACTCCGCAGCGGCGGCTTGCCGGCCGCGCTGATCGAAGCGGCGGTCGAACACATGCTCGGCGATGCGGTTCTTGAGGATCTCGACCGAGCCGCCCGCGATCATCCAGCCACGGGTGCGCCGCATGCACCATTCGACCAGCGTCTCGCGGCTGAAGCCCGTCGCCCCCATCGCCTGCACGGCCTCATGCGCCACCTCGAAGCCGGCGAGGTTGCAGGCCGCCTTGGCGATCGAGGTCTCATAGGCCGAGGGCAGGCCGCGATCCGCATTGGCGGCCGCGCGATAGAGCAGGAGCTGGGCCGACTCGAGCCGGATCGCCATGTCGGCGAATTTCCATTGCAGGCCCTGGAA
>DATBBS010000576.1:0-4525 GCA_036270895.1 Xanthobacteraceae bacterium | reverse complement strand
CTCGCCCATTTCGCGACGCCGCGCACCAAGGCGCTCAATGCGCGTCAGGAGGCCGACCGCCGCTCGCGCATGATCCGCTACGACGAGCGCCTCGCCGACCTCGACCAGATGGGCATCGACCTCCAGCTGGTGATGTGTCCGCCGCCGCAATGCTATTACACGGTCCCGCTCGACATCGCGGTGCAATCGGCGCGCATCATCAATGACGGCATCGCCGAATACGTCGCGGGCCGGCCCGACCGTTTCGTCGCGCTCGGCACCGTGCCGATGCCGGACGGCGCGGAAGCCGCCAAGGAGCTCGAACGCTGCATGAAGGCGCTCAAGTTCAAGGGCGTGCAGATCCTGACCAACGTGGCGGGCCGCGAGCTGTCCGACCCCGCCTTCGCGCCGTTCTGGAAGAAGGCCGAGGAGCTCGGCGCGCTCGTGCTGCTGCATCCCAATGGATTCACCGAAGCCGAGCGCCTCACCCGCTTCTATTTCAACAACATCATCGGCAACCCGTTCGAGACCACGCTGGCGCTGCACTACCTGATCTTCGACGGCGTGCTCGAACGCCACCCGGACCTGAAGATCCTGGCGGTGCACGGCGGCGGCTATCTGGGCGCCTATTCGGGCCGCATCGATCACGCCTGGGGGGCGCGTTCCGACTGCCAGGCCGAGTTGCCGAAGCCGCCGACGCATTATCTCAAGAAGATCTATTTCGACACCGTCGTGTTCACGCCGCACCAGCTGCGCGCGCTGATCGAGACCTTCGGGGCCGATCATGTCGTCATGGGAACGGATTATCCCTACGACATGGCGGAGTATGAGCCGATCGAGCACCTCGTCTCGGCCGGACTGGATTCATCGACGGTCGCGGCGATCGCCGGGCTGAACGCAAAGAAGCTGTTGGGCCTATAGCGCGGCGGTCATTTCTTCCGGCTTGCGCCGATATTGGGATCGTTGAGGTCGGTTCCGATGATCAATTTGGTCATCCACCGATCCGATCCGCCGGTGAAGCCGTAGCCGACGCCGAAATTCACGTCGAAGTTTCCGACCTTGAAGTCCACGACGCCATAGATGTTGTGCTCCTGCTCGCTGAATGGAAGGAAATTTCCGATCGGCCCGAGCGCGGTGTAATATTCGAGGCCGACCCAGAAATCCTCGGCAAGCTTGCGGGCGAAACGCGCCGCCGGCACGAACTCGGCGTCGCCGTCGTGGCCGAAGCCGATGTCGATGATCGGATTGACGATGAACTCGTAATCTCCCTTGCGGACCCCGATGATCGGACGAATTTCCATATTGAACCGGGTCGGCGAGAATTTCGGCGTCGCGTAGCCGAGCTCGAAATTCACGCCATAGAAGAATTCGCGTTTGGCCGCGTTGGGGGTGACGAAGAGCTGCCTGATCTTGAAGGCATTGCTGTAGAAACGCCCGTTCTGATCGACCGCGAAGGGCGCGTACCATCCCATCTCCCACCACTCGTTGACCCCATAGGCCAACTCCGGCGTGCCGTTGAGCGCATGATTGGGAACCAACCCGTTGGGGAAATCGGGCTCCTTGCGTCCATTGATGGCGTAGTTGAAATGCTGCTGCAGCGTCCACTGCCCGGTGGCGGCGATGTCCCCGTTATAGACCTGAATCTCGTCGACCGCGCGCGCCGCCGCCGGCGCGAGGCACACCACGGCGCCGAGAATTCCCGCCACCACCCTTGAGTCGCCGCCCATGCGCGAAACCTACAACGAGACCACGGGCGTTGCCCACTCCCCGGCGCCTCGCGGATCCGGGTTTGTGCATAAGGATGGGGCTCAGGCGCGCAAAAAATCCAACACCGCCGTTTCCGCCATGACGGCCTCGGGAATGCCGTGGCGCTCGGAGCGCGCGCGTTCCTCCGCGGTCTGCGTCGCCTGCAGATAGGCGCCGAGATGACGGGCGCGCTCGATGATGCGCCGGTTGGCGGGAAGCCGCCGCGCTTCGAAATGCCGCAGCGCGCCCACGACGTCATCCGTGCCGGACAGCGCCTCGGCGAGCGCCGCCGCATCGTCCGCGGCTTTCGACACCCCCGCCGCCACATGGGGACGCGCCACGAAGGCCGCGTCTCCCAGGATCGCGACCCGCCCGAACGCCATGTGGGCGCTCTCGAGATCGTAGATCGGTTGCAGGATCGGCTCCGGCATCAGGCGCACGACGGCGCGGAACTGCGGACCGAGCAGGCGCTCGGCGTCCTGGCGCATGGCCGCGACGGCGGCGCGGCGGATCAGCGGAGGCGGGATCGAGATGGCGTGCGTGACGCCGCTCTCGTCCGTCAACAGGCGGGGCAGCTCCTCGGTCTCGCTCGCCGGGCGATACCACACGACGTTGTAGCGGCGCTGGCCCGGCCGCAGATCGTTGCCGGGTCCGGCCACCGGGTATCCGAGAAACTGCTCGCCCGGCGGCAGGCTGAAGGTCATGTAGGCGAAGAGCTCGCGATGGACCGCGGCGGGAATCGCGTCCTCGGCGATGAGCGCCCGCCACGCCACATAGCCGGCATAGAGCGGCGAGAGCCCGGACAGGCAGAGCTGGCGGACGGTCGAGCGCAGGCCGTCGGCGCCGACCAACAGATCGCCCTCCGCGGTGCCCTGGGTGAGCTGCGCCACCACGGAGCGCTCGCTCTGGGCGAAGCCCTTCAGCCCGATGCCGCGATGATAGCGCTCGGGCGGAAAGGCGTCGCGCAGGATGCGGTAGACCCGCTCCCAGGCGGTCAGGGTCTGCGGGCAATCGACCCGGCCCGCGAGACGGCCTTCGGCGTCCAGAATCTGCCGGGTCGCGACCTCGACGCCGAGGTCGCGCGTGTCGAGCCCCAGCGCCTTCAGGGTCGCGATCAATTCGGGCTGGGCGACGATCCCGGCGCCGCGCCCGGACAATTCGCTCTCGACCCGCTCGAAGATGTCGACGTCCCAGCCGTGCTCGCGCAGCTTCAGTCCCGCCAGCAGGCCGCTCATCGAGCCGCCGATCACCAGGGCGCGTCGTCGTGCGGGCCCGCCGCTGCGTTGCATGTCTTGCCGTGCCTCCTGGGCCGCGTTGCGCCTCGGCGCATGGGCATTCCCGATCAAGCCGGGACTGGCCTCGCCGGAAAATGCTTTATATATATCAAGCCGACAATCACTGGAGGATCGCCATGGCAATGTCCATGCTCGACAAACAGGCCGCCAACACCGCCAAGACCGAGTGGCCTAAGCCGCTGCAGGAGGAATTCGCGCGCGAAGCGCAGAGCCACAACGGTTGCGTCGGCAGCGCGCTGGTGTCGGAGAGCGACAAGGTGCGGGTATGGACCATCCACCTCAAGCCCGGGCAGCGCTTCGGCTTTCACCGCCACGTGCTCGATTATTTCTGGACCGCGGTCTCGGGCGGCCGCGGCCGGCAGCACCTGATGGACGGCACGACGGTCGAGTACAGCTACAAGCCGGGCGAAACCCGGCACGAGACCTACGGCCCGGGGGAGTACAAGGTGCATGACCTGGAGAATATCGGCGACAAGGAGCTGGTGTTCATGACGGTCGAGTTCCTCGCAAGCGCCAACAAGCCGCTGCCGATCCCGCAAGAAGTGCGCAACGCCGCGGCGGCGTAGCGCTGCGGGCGGCCGGCGTCGGCCAGGCTTCGGCCAATAAACCCGCCGGGAGATGCTTTAGGCTAGCCAAGCGCTTGACCTTCCTGCACACTGCCCGCAAAAGACCGAGCGACCTGACGTCCGCGAGGGGCTCGCGCGGCGCGGTGATGCAGGCGGCAAAATCGCGGGACATGGGGGAAGCGCATGCCGAATTCTGCCAGGCCAAATCGCGGCCATGAGTCGGCCGGCTCGCGCCGGCGCCACGTCGGGGCCCCTAGCCTTCTGGCCTGAACCAAGTCCCGCTCGAGGCGCTGCATGTACGTGTCGGCCGATCTCCTGATCAACGCATTGGCGGCGGGCCTGCTGCTCGGCGGTTTCTATGCGGCCGTGACCGTGGGCGTCTCGATCTCCTTCGGGATTCTCGACATCGTCAATATCGCGCATCCGGGCTTCATCATTCTCGGCTCCTACATCGCCTATATCGTGAACACCCACTTCGGGCTCGACCCGATTCTGGTCGGCATCGTGGTGCTGCCCGCCTTCTATGTGCTGGGCGCCGTCATCTATCAGATCTATTACGTGTCGTTCGAGAAACGCGGCCAGGAGGCGTTGCGCGGCCTCGCCTTCTTCTTCGGCATCCTGTTCATCACCGAGGTCATGCTGATCCTGGTGTTCGGCGTCGACTATCGCTACGTCAACGCGTTCTATGTCGACACCTCCCTCGACCTCGGCCTCATTCAGCTTCCCATGCGGATGGTGGTGCCCTGCCTGGTGTCGCTGCTGATGCTGATCCTCCTGCAGATCTTCCTCACCCGCACGTTCCTCGGCCGCGCCATCATGGCGGTGGCGCAGGATCAGCTCGCGCTGCAGCTGATGGCCGCCAACCCGGTCAAGATCAAGCGCATCGCCTTCGCGTTGTCGATCGCCACCTGCGCGATCGCCGGCGCCTGCCTGATCGTC
>DATBBS010000575.1:0-12135 GCA_036270895.1 Xanthobacteraceae bacterium | reverse complement strand
GAGGAGCTGGGACTCCCCTACAAGATGATCCCGGTCGACGTCTGGAAGGGCGAGCAGTACAAGCCGGAATTCCTCAAGCTCTGCCCGAATGCCAAGATCCCGGTGATCGTCGATCACGACGGGCCGGGCGGAAAACCCTTCACCGTGTTCGAGTCGGGCGCGATCCTGATGTATCTCGCCGACAAGACCGGCAAGTTCCTGCCCAAGGACACGGCCAAGCGCTACGAGGTGATCCAATGGCTGATGATCCAGCTCACCGGCGTCGGACCGATGTTCGGGCAATGGACGCATTTCAAGCTTTTCGCCGGCCCGGGCAACGACTATTCGATGACGCGCTACCAGACCGAGGTGAAGCGGCTCTTCGAGGTGCTCGAGGAGCGTCTGGGACATAGCGCCTACCTGGGAGGCGACGACTATTCGATCGCCGACATCGCGACATTTCCCTGGACGCGCAATCACGACAACATGGGCGTGAAATGGGACGACCACCCGAACCTCAAGCGCTGGTTCGAGGCGATCTCGGCCCGCCCGGCGGTCAAGAAGGCGATCGAGATCGTAGGCGGCATCAAGTCGAACCGCGAGACCGCATCGCAGGACGACAAGGACCGCTTCTTCAACCGCGGCAAATACGCCCGGGCGTGACCCGCCTCGTTCTTGCGCTCGCGCTGGGAGCGAGCCTGTGCGCGGCGGCGCGGGCGCAGGACGCCTTTCCGTCGCGCCAGATCACGTTGATCGCGCCTTATTCGCCGGGCGGCGCGACCGACCTCGCGGGCCGGCTGCTGGTGGACGGCCTCAAGGCCAGGCTCGGCCAGCCGGTCGTGATGGAGAACAAGCCGGGCGGCAACGGCGTCATCGGCATGCGCGAGGTCGTCAACGCCGCGCCGGACGGCTACACGCTCCTGATCGGCGCGGTCGGGGCGCAGGTGATCCCGGCCACGATGTTCGCCAATTTCCCCTTCGACCCGCTGCGCGACTTCACGCGGATTGCGCGCACCGTCGAATGGGCGGTCGTCATGTTCGTCAAGAAGGATCTGCCGGTCGAGTCGCTGCAGGAGTTCGTGGCCTATGCGCGGTCGCATCCGGGCCGTCTCAATTTCGGATCGAGCGGATATGGCAGCACGGCCCATCTGGTGGCCGAGGTCTTCATGAGGCAGGCCGGCGTCACCATGCAGCATGTGCCCTACAAGGGCGGCGGCACGTCGATCAACGATCTGCTGGCGGGCTCGCTCGACGTGCTGTTCACGAGCTCGCCGGTCGCGGTCGGCCAGGTGGGCAACAAGAACCTGAAGATGCTCGCGGTCGCGCGCCGCGAACGCCTGAAGCATCTCGCGGATGTTGCGACTTTCGCCGAAGGCGGCGTCAACGGCGTCGATCAGACCTCGTGGAATTGCGTGCTCGGGCCGCCCGGGCTGCCGGATGCGATCCGCGACCGGCTGAGCCGCGCCTTGATGGAGGTTCTGAGCGAGCCCGAGACCCGGGAGCGGCTCCAGCAGGTCGGCTTCGAGGCGACGCCCGCCGATGCGGCGGCCTTCGATGCCTTCTTCCGCAGCGAGCTCACGCGCTGGGCCGGCTTCATCAAGGAGCGCGGGCTGATGGAAAAGCCTTGAGCCGCCGATGAATCCCGCGCGTGACGGGCGGATTGCTTCGCCGCGCTCGCAGTGACAAGTTCAAAGCTTGCGGCCACGCGCCGCGGTCGGAGACGAACACCATGGGCGCCATCGAGAAGGCGGGGAGGGCGGGCGCGAGCGCCGTCGATTTCGACCGCTACCGGCTGCGCCGTTTCGTCGAAAGCCTCGGCGCCGACGAGCTCGAGACCCGCCTGGAGGCGACCGAGCTCGGCGACATCGCGGCCGGGCTCGAGTCCAATCCGCGCGCCGTGCTCTTCCGCGCCGCCGGCCCGCAAGCCCAGGAACTCGTGGGCAATGTGAACGGCAGCCGCGCGCGTCTCGCCCGCGCGTTCGGCGTGGCGCCGGCGCAGCTGGCGGCGGAGATCCAGCGCCGCCTGCGCCAGAAGCCCGAGATCGTCGAGGTCTCCCGCGCCGAGGCGCCGGTGCAAGAGGTCGTGCTGACGGGGGACGATGCCGACCTGACGGCACTGCCGGTCCACCTGCAGCACGGCTTCGACGGCGGGCCCTATCGACTACGTGATCGATCCGCGCACCGGCTGGACCAATGTGGGCATCCGGCGGCTGATGCTGCGCGGGCGGCGCGAGACCGGCGTCGACCTGGTGTCGCCGAGCGACCTCAAGGCGATCTACGAGGCGAGGGCGGCCGCCGGCAAGCCGCTGCCGGTCAGCTTCGTGGTGGGGGCGCATCCGGCGGATCACATGGCGGCGGTGATGCGCATGCCGGTCGACGAGATCGGCATCGTGGCGTCGCTGCGCGATGCGCCGCTGCCGGTGGTGAAGGGCATCACCAACGACATCCGGGTGCCGGCCGATGCCGAATATGTGCTGGAGGGTTATTTCGATCCGCGCGGGCATGTGGAGCCCGAGGGACCCTATGGCGAGTTTCTCGGCTATTACGGCGCGCTCAAGCGCAATCCGCTGTTCCGGCTCACCGCGATCACGCATCGCCGCGACGCGCTGTTTCAGACCGCGACCATCGGCGGGCGTGGCATGAGCCGCACCGACACCGCGGCGCTCACGGCGGTGCGCACCGAGGTGGTGATCTGGCAGGCGCTGCAGAACGCGGTGCGCGAGCCGGTCGCGGTTCATGCCACGACCTCGAGCGGCGGCAATTTCAACGTGCGGGTCGCGCTGCGCCAGCGCGTGCCGGGCGAGGCGCGCAACGCCATCGCGGCCTGCTTCGGGGCGCTGGTCAACGTCAAGAACGTGTTCGTGGTCGATCCCGACATCGACGTCGCCTCCGACGAGCAAATCGACTGGGCGCTCGCCACCCGGTTCCAGCCCGATCGCGACCTGGTGGTAATGTCCGGCATGCGCACGCTGCCTCTGGACCCCTCGCTCGCCAGCGGGCGGGTCGGCGCCAAGGCGGGCTATGATCTGACCTGGCCGTTCGGGACCGCCGACCGGCTGGAGGCCCGCATTCCCGAGCCGCCGCATTTCCAGGGTCGGCGCTTCGCCTCGGTCGAGGAGGCGCTGCGGGATGGGCCGAAATTCTTCGAGGAGCTGATGACCGCCGTAGGCAGCCGGGACGGCCGCGAGGTGGTGCGGTCACTCGAGGCCCTGCGCGACAAGGTGCATCTCGACCGCGACACGGAAGGGCGCTATCTGATCGGGAAGGCGCCAAGCGCATAGAGCGTGATCCCGAAAAGTGGACATCGGTTTTCGGACAAGATCACGCTCAAACAATGGTTGCGCGCAGAAGAAATTCGGGAGGAACGATGCGTCGAGCCAAACCAACCCTGCTGGCTGCGCTTGCGCTCATGGCTGCCGTCGGCGGCGCCGGCGCCGAGGAGACGACGATCCACATTGCGCTGGTGAGCTCGATCTCCAACGGCGCCGAGCTGATCGCGCTGGACCGCGGCTACTTCAAGGAATACGGCCTCAACGTCGTGATCGAGGACATCAATACGTCGGCGGACACGATCGCCATGCTGGCGACCAACCGGCTACAGATCATCGCCGGCGGGATCTCGGCCGGGTATTTCAACGCGCTGCAAAAGAACATCCCGATCACCATCATCGGCGATCGGGTGTCGACGCCGATCCGTCACAACCTGATGCTTCGCCCCGACCTCAAGGACGAGATCAAGGAGATCAAGCAGCTCAAGGGCAAGGTGATCGCGACCAACGGGGTGGGCTCGGTCTCGACCTACGAGCTCGGCAAGCTCCTGGAGACCGGCGGGCTCAAGCTTTCCGATGTCGACGCCAAGGTCCTGCGCTTCCCGCAGATGGGGGCGGCCTTGGCCAACAAGGCGATCGACGCCGCGCTGCTGATCCCGCCCTTCACCTACGAGTTCCTCGACCAGCATCTGGCGGTGAATTTCGCCGAGCCCGACCAGCTGGTGCAGCCGAACCCGATGACGATCGCGGTCATCATGGTCAACACCGACTGGGCGAAGGAACATCGCGACGCGCTGCAGGGCTACGTCAACGCCTATCTGCGCGGCGTGCGCGACTACTGCAATGCCTATCACCACGGCTCGGTTCGCAAGGACATGATCGACTCGATCGTCCGCCATGCGGCGGAGCGCAATCCGAAGCTGCTCAACGAGTATCCCTGGGTGGCGCGCAGCCCGGACCTTCGCGTCAACGTCGCCAGCATGCTCGACATGCAGGACTGGTACGTGGCCAACAAGTTCTCCACCGCGAAGCTGCCCGCCGACCGGCTCCTCGACATGAGCTATGCGGACGCGGCGGTGAAGAAGCTCGGCCCGTTCCAGCTCGAGAACAAGGACTCGAAGCTCGACGGGTGCCGGGATTGATCTCGTCGGTGCTGTTCCAGGAGATCGAGCGCAAGGTCATTTCCCGGAAGGGGTGAGACGCCCTACCGCGCGCTCCGCACGGGTGCTAGCCTTCGCCCCAATCGCCCGCGAAAGGGCGAAACCAACAGGGAGGCGATCATGAAGGCATTGATGTCGGCGCTCTGGCTCGTGTCGAACCTGGCGGCTGGAACGGCCCTTGCGCAGCCGGCGCCGCCGAACGAGGCGGGTGTCACGATGGGACACTGGCATCTCAATTCGCGCGACGTCGAAGCCAACAAGAAGATCTTCGTGGCCTTGGGCGGCGTCGCGGCCAAGCCGGGCGATTTCGACATCGTAAAATTTCCCGGCGTCGTCGTCTTCCTGCATCAGCGTCCAGGCACTCCGCCGCCGAGCGGAGGCACCGACGGCACGGTCATCAACCATGTCGGTTTCCTGGTCCCGAACGTGCAGGACGCGGTCGCCAAGTGGAAGGCCGCCGGCGTGGCCGTGACGCCCGGCAGCAATGAGCGGACCGACCAGGCCTGGGTCATCACGCAGGACGGGTTGCGGGTCGAGATCCTGGAAGACAAGAACCAGACGATTCCGATCCGGCACCACCACGTCCATTTCTACGTGCCGGCCTCGGCGGTTCCGGAGATTCAGGCGTGGTATGTGAAGCACTTCGGTGCGACCACGGGCACGCGGGGAAATTTCCCGACCGCCAACATTCCCGGAGCCGAATTGGCCTTCACCAAGACCGAAGCCGCGACCGTGCCTACCAAGGGGCGCATCCTCGATCACATCGGCTTCGACGTGAAGGACCTGGCCGCCTTCGCCAAGCAGCTCGAAGCCGACGGCATCAAGCTGGATCAGCCCATCGTGACGCAGCCGAACGGCTCCAAGCTCACCTTCATTCACGACCCGTGGGGCGCCTCGATCGAGCTCAACGAACGGCCCAATCCGCTGTAGGGGAGCGGGGATCGCGCGGAGCTCACCGCGCTTTCCACGCATCCGGCGCCTGCGCATCGATCAGCACGAAGGCGATCCTGCAAGTCGCCTTCGAGTTGTTGACCCACGCATGGTTGGTGCCCTGTTGGACCAGGATGTCGCCGGCCCGCAGATGCACCTCCGTGTCGTCGAGCAGCATGTCGATCTCGCCGTCGAGCACGAAGGCATAATCGATGCTGCGGGTGCGATGCGTGAAGGGATGGCGCGCGCCCGCCCCGTGGCCTTGCGCGCCGAGCCCCATCTCGCGGTGGATCGAGGTCTGGTCGAGCCTGGCGGCCGCCTCGGTGGTGAGCGGCGGAAAATCGACCACCCGCAGGATCGAGCCGCCACTCGGCGGCGCGACCCCGCTGTCGCGCGCGGCGCGGTCATCGGCGCCCGAGATGTCGGCCGGGGTCTCGTCGGTCGCCCACATCAGGGTGGATACAAGCCCGGTACCGCGCAGCTTCTGGTTCGGCGCCGGACCGTCCATCAGGACGACCGCCTTGCCGCTCGCGTCGTGGCCGGTCACCACCCGTCTCACTGGCTTTGCCATGCTGTTTTTCCGCTCCTGCCTTGATCCACGCCGAGCTTCCATTGGGGCCCGTTATGGCGATATGAAGCGCACGTTCATGGCCGTGGGAAGCCGAAAATCGAGGTCCCGCGGCGGGAAGTGGTCAAGAGGGTGGCATGGCGGATACACAGGTTTTGATCGTCGGCGCGGGACCGGTGGGGCTCACGCTCGCCGTCGATCTGGGCAAGCGGGGCATCCGTTGCGTCCTGATCGAAGTGAAGGAGGCGCCGGCCTTCCTGCCCAAGATGGAGCGCTGCAACGCCCGCACCATGGAGCTCTACCGCCGCATGGGCATCGCTCAGCGGGTGCGCGCGGCCGG
This sequence comes from Xanthobacteraceae bacterium, assembly GCA_036270895.1. Taxonomy (GTDB): domain Bacteria; phylum Pseudomonadota; class Alphaproteobacteria; order Rhizobiales; family Xanthobacteraceae; genus JAVDCA01. Next base: position 5,889 of record DATBBS010000575.1, on the reverse strand, counting down.
CCTGCCGCGCGACGTGCCGATGGACGTGTTCATCGTCTTCTCGCTGGTCGAGCCGCCGCTGCTGCGGCTTCCCTATCCATCGGTCGCGCAGGCCGAGGCCGAGATCGCCGCAACGGCCGACTCCTCGCAACCGCTCGAACCCTACCAGCTCATCTCGCAATACACCCTGGAGCCGCTGCTCAAGTCGATCGCCGAGGAGCTGCCCACGGTCTCGGTGCGTTACGGCCATGAGCTCACGGCTTTCACCGACAACGGCAATTCGGTCACGGCCCATATCCGGCGCAGCGACGGCACCACGCTCGACATTTCGGCCGATTACCTGGTCGGCTGCGACGGCGGCACCAGCGCGGTCCGCAAGCAGCTCGGCATCAAGCTGCAGGGCGACGGCAATATCGGCCAGTTCCGCCAGGCGCTTTATCGCTGCGACGATCTGTTCGACCGCATTCCGATCGGCAAGGGGCGGCATTATCACGTCGCCGACGCCCAATCGAGCTTTTTGATCACGCAGGATTCGACGAAGCATTTCACGCTGCATGCGACGGTCGACAGCGACGACGAGATGAAGACGATGTTCGAGAAGGTCGTGGCGATGCCGGTCGCCTACGAGATGCTGTCCTGCGCGCCCTGGAAGCAGAATCTGCTGCTCGCCGACAGCTACGGACGCGGGCGCGTCCTGCTGGCGGGCGACGCCGTCCATCTGGTGATCCCGACCGGCGGGCTGGGCATGAACACCGGGGTCGGCGACGCGGTCGATCTCGGCTGGAAGCTGTCGGCCACCCTCAAGGGCTGGGGCGGGCCGAACCTGCTCAAATCCTACGAGATCGAGCGGCGGCAGGTCGGCGAGCGCAACGTCGCGGCCTCGCGTTTCGCGGCGACCGGGCGGCGCAAGTGGCGCGCCATGTACCGGCCCGACATCCGCGACAATACGCCGGCGGGCGCGCAGACGCGGGAGAAGCTGATCGCGGTGGCGGACGTCGAGCAGCGCAAATCGAACGAGATGATCGGCGCCGAGCTCGGCTATCGCTACGCCGGCTCGCCGCTCATCTGGCCGGAGCCCGGCGAGGCGCCGGAGCACGATTTCATGACCTACGTGCCGTCGACCTGGCCGGGCGCGCGGCTGCCGCATGTTTGGCTCGCGGATCACTCGGCGACGCAGGACCGCATCGGCTATGGCGACCACTATACGCTGTTGCGGCTGCGCGCGCGTGCCGACGCCACGGGCCTGGAGGCGGCCATGCGGGCGACCGGTGCGCCGTTCAAGGTCCTCGAGTTGGACGACGCGCATGCGCGCGACGTCTATGGCTGCGACCTGATGCTGCTGCGGCCCGACATGCATATCGTGTGGCGCGGAAACACGCCGCCGGACGATACGGCGCGGCTGGCCAGGATGGCGACGGGACATTGAGCCGGTCTGGGAGCCACAACGTCGCCGACGCATCGCGTTTCCGGAAGATCATGCGGTCGCGCGCAGCCGATGCAGGATCGGAGATCGACGAGACTCGCATAGGCCGCATGTTGTGACGGGCGCGTTCGGGCAAGCCTCGCGCTCACTGTCAAATGTTCAAATGGACTGAATGACCTTTTCGGAATGAGCGCGGTTATCAAACCGTCGCGCAGGTCGCATCTCGCGAGCGAAGCAGCAGCGTTCCCCACGCTGCTCGCAACAGCTCGAGAGGAGACCCGCGATGTTGACGAAAATAAAATACGCCCTGATCGCTCCAGTTGTTTTGGCAACCCTCACCGTCCTGACATCGAACATGGCAATGGCCCAAAATGGACCGCAAGACTATCGCTATTGTGCGCTGGACAAAGGCGGAGGCACCACGTGTTACTTCAATTCCCGGGAGGCGTGTTCCGCTTCCGGCAATGGGCGCTGCATGGAGAATCCGCTGTACACAGGGTCCGCAGATGCCTTTGCGCGCGACCCTCTCGCCCATCATCGCAAGCTGCGCCGCTGACCCGACCACACCAGCCACCGCCGGCGCGGCTGGCCAGGATGGCGTCGGGATGTTGAGCTCGGCGTTTCCACCGTCATCGTCCGCTCATCCGCCTTCGCTCGTTGAGCTACGGCGGACAAGAGCGGACGATCCAGTACTCACGGCGACTCGTATGGGGTTGCTGGATGCCCCGCTTGCGCGGGGCATGACGCCCGTAGGCGGGATTGCCGCAATCGTTCCTCAATACGCCCGGTTCAGTGGCGGCTCGCCGCGCATCACCCGTTCCACATTCTGCCAGGCGGAGCGAAACAGGAAGGCGGAGGATTGCCGCGTCACGCCCGCGATATGGGGCGTGAGCAGGAGCCGCGCGGCGGCCTCAGTGGCTTCGGCCGCGAGCCGCAACAGCGGGTTGTCGGGCGCGGGCGGCTCGGTCGAATAGACGTCGACGGCGGCGCCGCCGAGATGGCCAGCCGCCAGGCTCGCGGCGAGCGCCGCCTCGTCCACGATGCCGCCGCGCGCCGCCTGGACCAGGATCGCGCCCTTCTTCATGCGGGCGAGCTCGCGCGCGCCGATCAGCCCCTGGGTCGCCGGCAGTAACGGCACGTGCAGCGTCACCACGTCGGACGCGGCGAGGAGCTCATCGAGCGTCATCGCGGCGGCGCCGAGCGCCGCGGCAGCAGCCGTGTCGCGCAACGCCGGATCGTGGAAGCAGATGCGGCAGCCGGCGGCATGGAAGGCGTGCGCGACCGCGACCCCGATGGTGCCGAAGCCGACCACGCCGACCAGCAGGCCCTCGAGGCCCGCCAGGTTGTCGGCCACCATGCGGGCGCGAAACGCGGCGTAGTTGCCCTTGCCGATCTCGGCGCTCGCCCACGACAGGCGCCGCAGCAGCAGCGAGGCGGAGGTCACCGCATATTCGGCGACCGCGCCGTTGCTGCCGCCCGGCACGTTGGCGACCGGGATTTTCAGCCGCGTGAGGGCCGCTTGGTCGAGCCGATCGAGGCCGGCGCCGGTCACCTGCACCAGCGCGAGACCGCAGCCCTCGAACAGCGCGGCCGGAAGCTTTGGCCCCACCGCCGGGATGACGAGCGCGCGCGCCTGCTTCATGAGCTGCGGCACCGCGGCGTCGTCGGGCTTGTGATAGCTCACCGCGAGCCCGGCAGGCGGCAGCGCGTCAACGCGCGCGAAGTCGGCTTCGGGACGCAGGCAGAGAACGGGATAGGTCATGGAGATGCCGTCATTGCGAGGAGCGCCTAGCGCGACGAAGCAATCTTCGCCACAGATGTCCGTGGCCGAGATTGCTTCGCTTCGCTCGCAATGACGACAGGTGGGCGACCGAATCCATTCAGAAGCTCTTGAATTCCACCGTGCCGGCCGACACGTCGGGCACCGGGAAGAAGCACAGCAGCACGAGCGGCTCGCTGCCGGTGTTGAGCGTCATGTGTTTCTCGCCCGCCGGAACGAGGACGAGCGCGCCCGGCTCGAGCGCGATCTCGCCGCTCTCGGCCTGCGTCGTGCCGCTGCCCGACAGCACATAGATCACCTCCTCGAAATCGCGGTGCAGGTGCGGCCCGCGCGTGGCGCCCGGCTGCGGCACCGGAATGGTCGCGATGCGCACCGAGCAGCGCGAGCCGATCTCGCCGGAGACCGGCTCCAGCGAGACGCGCCCCGGCAGCCCGAGACGCTTCGCTTCCGATTGCCTGATCAGTCTCGCCATGTCGGTCCCGCCATCAGCTCGCATGCCGCAAATGCTTGATCTCCGCCGGGCCGCCCTGCACCGCGTCGAGCTGGCGGAAGATGTCCGTCGCTTCCCGGGCGATCGCGTCCGCGATCTCGGTCAGCATGCGGGCGCCCTTGTCGGCGGTGGCATGCTGGGGACTGCCGAACCAGCCGGTCGGCGCGATCGAGCGGATGTCGGTGAGCACCGGCTGGTAGCTGCGGGTGCGGCGGAGCTTGTCCATCTTGTGGCCATGCGAGTGGTCGGACGAATAATCGATGCGGTCGAGGTGGACCAGGTCGGGCCGATAGGCGAGCACGGCCAGCGCCTCGATCTCGCCCCCGTGGGTGAGGCCGTTGCAGGTCTTGCCGTAGAGCTCCTCGGCGACATAGCAGGCCTGCACGGTGAGCACCGTCATGCCGTGGTCGCGGTGCAGCGATTCCGCCGCGATCGCCAGCGAGGGAATGTTGCCCTCGTGCCAGTTGAGGATCAGGAGATATCTGGCGCCGTGGCGCGCGGTCGACACGCAGGTCTCGGTCGTCACCCGCATGTAGGTGTCGGGCGTGAGCGAGATCGTGCCTTCGAACGGCATGTGCATCGGGGTGACCCCGAAGGGCGTCGCCGGCAGCACCAGCCCGTCCATGCGCTCGGCGACCGCGTGGCCGATCACGTTGGACGCGAAGGTGTCGGTGCCGGTCGGCAGATGCGGGCCATGCTGCTCGACGCTGCCGGCCGGCAGGATCACCAGCGGGTTCTTCTTGAACTGCGCCGCGATCTCCGGCTGCGTCAGATCTGCGAAATAACGGCTAGGCAACATGGACCTTCCTCTCGGTGAGGCGCTTGCGCGCATCCTCGATCACTTCGGCGATGCGCACGCTTTGGCCGTGGCGGTCGATCGACCGCAAGGCCGCATAGACGATCGCGACCGCCACATTGCCGTTGCGCGCATTGAGCAGGTTCCGGCGGCCGGTAACGCAGCTCTCGGCGAACATCTCGAGCTCGGCGCGGAACATGTCGCTTTCCGGGACCTTCAGCTCCTCGCGCTTGCCGTAGCCATCCTTGCCGCGCTGGATGTAGAGCGTGGACGTCAGATGCAGCTTGTCGGGCGTGTCCCAGGTGCCGAAGTCGATCTCGTAATGCATGAGCCCTTTCGATCCGAACACGCGCACCGCGAAAATTCCCGGCGAGGTCCAGCACGACCCGACATAGCCGATCTTGCCGTCGGCGAAGCGCAGCAGCGTCATCGACTGGTCGTCGACCTCGGCGCCCACCGGCGACAGCTTCGAGGCCATCGCGCTCGCCTCGACGATCTCGCCGCCGAGATAATGCAGCACGTCGAACTGGTGGATCGCCAGTTGCGAAAGCGGCCCGCCGGGCGCCTTTGCGCTGTACCAGCGCCAGGTCGAGGGCGTGAGCTCGAGCGCCCGCTCGTTGGAGAAGTTCGCCTCCATGAAGGCGACGCGGCCGAGCTCGCCGGATTCGATCGCCTCGCGCATGGTGCGGATGCCGGCCATGAGCCGGGCGCTGTGGCCCACCGTCACGGTGACGCCATGCCGTTGCTCGAGCGCCTCGATCTCGAGCCCCTCCTCGAGCGTGCTTGCGATCGGCTTCTCGGTGTAGACGTGCTTTCCGGCGCGCGCGACCTCGATTGCGACCGGCAGATGCTGCTCGTTGGGAACCGTCAGGATCACGCCCTTGAGTTCCGGATCGGCGAGCATCGTGCGCAGATCGCGCGCCGCCGGAACCCCGAGCTCCTGCTGGAAGGCCGCGCGCTTTTCCTCGGAACGGCTGTAGCCGGCGACGATCCTGAGCTTGTCGGATTTCTGGCTCGCCCGCGTCAGGACCTTGGCCCAGCGGCCGAGACCGATGATCCCGACCTTCACCGCATCTGTCATGAATGAGTGCCTCGTTGTTGATGAGAGCGAATAGCGAGTAGCGAGTGGGAAAGAGGAAGTCCACTCGCCATTGGCTACTCGCCATTCGCGCTATTTCAAAGGCACGACCGCCGTGGCGTCGATCTCCACCAGCATGCCGGGCCATGCCAGCTGGCTGATGTTGACGAGGGTGTGGGCCGGCAGCGGATTGGCGCCGAAGGCCTCGACCCGGCATTTGCCGTAATCGGCCTGATAGCGGGCATCGGTGATGTAGGTGACCATCTTCACCACGTCGCCGAGCGTCGCGCCCTGTTTCTCGAGCAGCCGTTTGATCTTGTCATAGGCGTATTGGCATTGGCCC
>DATBBS010000574.1:0-9269 GCA_036270895.1 Xanthobacteraceae bacterium | reverse complement strand
ATGGAGCTTCGACATCTCCGATACTTCGTCGCCGTGGCCGAAGAGCTGCATTTCTCCCGCGCCGCGGCGAGGTTGAACATCGCGACGCCGACGCTGAGCGCGCAAATCCAGGGACTGGAGGCGCTGCTCGGCGCGCAGCTGTTCGTGCGCAAGACCCGCAGCGTCGCGCTCACCCATGTCGGCAAGCGTTTCCTCGACGAGGCGCGCGCGACGCTCAAGCAGGCGGAGCATGCCGAGCTCGTGGGGCGCCGGGCGGCGCGGGGCGACACGGGCTCCATCGCGGTCGGGTATGTGCTCTCGGCGGCCTGCAAGGGATATGTCGCTTCCTCGATCCTGGATTTCGGCAAGTTGCATCCCGACGTTTCATTTCAACTTCGCAAGATGGAAACCTTCCCGCAGATGAAGGCGCTGATCGACGGGACACTCGATGTCGGCTTCGCGCGCGCGCCGCATCGCTACCCCACCGAGTTGACGGGCTTCATCATCGATCGCCAGGCCTTGTGGCTTGCAATACCGGCAGGCCATCGGCTGGCGTCACGCAAGGTGATCGAGCCGGCGATGCTCGCCGACGAGCCGTTCGTCGCGACCTCGCTGGAAATGGACGTCGGATTTTGGGGCAATATCGGGGCGATCACGCTGCCGGGCATGTCGTTGAAAGTGGTTACCAGGGTGCCCGACGCCTATTCGGTCCTGATCTCTGTCGCCGCCGGCATGGGGGTGGGCGTGCTGTCGGAATCTCTCACGCGAATCTCGGTTCCCGGCGTGGTGTGCAGAAAGATCATCAAGGCGGCGCGGACTTCGGACCATGTCGTGGCGTATCGCAAGAACGAAGGCGCCCCGGGCATCAAGGCCTTCATCGCCCAGTTGCGTGCCAAAGCGAGAAACGCCTAGTCCGGCTGCCGCGGTCGGCTAGGCGAGCTGCCGCCGCAGCATCGCGAAGATCTCGGCCCAATCCTGTTCCGCCGCCGCATGATCGTAGACGTCGCGGTCCGGCAACGCATAACCATGATGCGCCGCGCGATGCATCCGCATCCCGCATGCCAGCCCTGCGATTCCCTGCAAGGATCGCTCGATCTGTTGCACGATCTCCGGGGTGGCGCCGCGGTCGAACTCCGCGAAGCCGCAATACACTTCGCCGCGCATCTTGTGGGCGAGCTTGTGCGGCGAATCGGCGGCCCCGGTCACCAGGCGCGAGCCATGGAGGCTCGCGGTTACGCGAAAGCGCTCCGGAAATTCCTGCGCCGCGAAGAACGCCTCCCGGCCGCCCATGCAGAAGCCGATCGAGCCAGCGCCCGAGCCCAGCACCGGCTCGCCGCGGCAAAAATCGAGGATGCTCGCCACGTCGGCGCGCAAGGTCTGCCGGTCGAGCCTCTCGGCGCGCGCCCGCATCTCGACCTGGATGTCCTCCGGAAGCGTATTGAACGACACCATGCGGCCTTCGGCATTGCGCGGCTCGAAGCGAAACTTGCCCTCGCGATAGAACAGGTTCGGCGCCAGGCAGTAATAGCCCTCGGCGGCCACGCGGCGGGCGATGGCGAAGAGCTCCTCCCGCAAGCCCCACACGTCCATGAAGAGAATGACAAGAGGATAAGACCTGCCGTCGTCGGGATGCGCCGCATAGGCGTCGATGGCGCCGCGCGGCGTCGGGATATCGACGGTTCGTCCGGCCATGCGCATGATGATGCTACGGCTCGACGGTAATCTTGGCGGCCGCGATCACCTTGGCCCACTTTGCGCGGTCCTCGGCCATGCGCGCCTGAAGGCGCTGCGGCGGTCCGCCCAGCACGCGGTAACCGACCGTGGCAAATTGCTTGCGCGTATCGGCCTTGCTGATGAACGCGTTGATGGTCGTGTTGAGCCGGGCGACAATGTCTGCTTCCAGGCCGGCAGGCGCGAAAATCGCGCTCCAGGTCGTCCCGCTCACATTGGGAAAATCGCTTTCTTTCATGGTCGGCACGTCGGGCAGGAAATCGAGCCTTTCGTCGGTCGTGACCGCCAGGATCTTCACGGCATCCGCCCCGGTCCCGAACGCGATGGCGCCGATATCGATGTGTCCGCCCGCCAGGTCGGACAAGATCGCCGGCGCCCCCTGATAGGCGATGAAGTTGACGTCGATGCCGGCTTCGGCCGCGAACAGCAGCGCGACGAGATGGCCCATCGTGCCGGCGCCCGGATGCCCGACCGTCAGCTTTCCGGGGTTCTGCTTGGCGTAGGCGACGATGTCGCGCACCGTGCTGCTAGCCCATTTGGGACTTGCCACGATCACGTTCGGGGCGTCTCCAACCAGGGCGATCGGCGTGAAATCGCCGACCGGATCGTAGGGCAGCTTGTGGTCGATGAGGGGACGAAGGACGGCCGGGCCGATCGTCGTCATGAGCAGCGTGTAGCCATCGGGCGGCGCCTTCGCGACGGCGACCGACGCGACAACGCCGCCGCCGCCCGACCTGGTTTCGACGACGACAGGACGGTCCAGGGCTTTCGACAGGTCCTGCCCGATCATGCGGGCACCATAGTCTGTGGTCGTGTTCGGCGGGAACGCCGCCACCAGGGTGATGGGACGTGAGGGCCATGGTTGCGCATCCGTCGGCAGGGACCAGTAGATCGCCAACAGGACGAAAAGCAGCGCTCCAATGGATCGTCCCAACGGCCGCATGGACATTCACCTACAAAGTCGTTGTTTCGGCGCGCAAACTTCGCGCGCTCGCCTGCAACTGGCAAGGGCGTCGGGCGTCGAGAGCGCCATCATGTCGCACAGCGGCCGGGGAAAACACAGGCGGTGCAACGTCCGACGCTCGAAATGGTGAATCCTTCCCGGCCACGCAACGCGCCCGGAATGGTCGTCCTCAGGCGGCCCCCGCTTCGGGCATGAAAATCTCCGGACTCGCCGCTGCCTGCCTTTCGATCTCGTCCATCGACTTGTCGAGGTGGTGTTTCATGGCGCGCTGGGCGGCGTCCGGGTCCCGCGCCCGCAACGCCTCGACGATGGCGCTATGCTCGAGATAGCTCCTGGCTTGGCGCTCCGGCGTGCGCAACAGGAACAGCCGGGTGCGATCGAGGCTGCCGCGCGCGGCGTCGACGACCGCCTTCACGCGCTCGTAACCGAGCGCCGACAGCAGAATTTCGTGGAACGCGAGGTCATGCTCGAAAAAGCGGGCGCCGTCGCCTTGTTCCACCGCAAGCTTCTGCCGATGCAGGCAATTGTCGAGCCGCGCCATAAGGCGGTCATTGCTGTGCGGCGCGACCGCCCGCATCGCTTCGCCCTCGAGCGCCTGGCGGATGAACATGGCCTGCCGGCACGATTGGATGTCGAGGCGACTCACCCGCGTGCCGCGCTGCGGCAGCACCTCCACGAAACCTTCGTCGGCCAACCGCCCGAGCGCCTCGGAAACCGGAAATCGCGAGACACCCAGCCGCCTGCAGATGGCGTCCTTGCGGATGAATTCGCCGGGCGTGAAGGAGAGCGCGATGACCGCCTCGCGGATGATGTCATGGACGCGCTGCGTAGTGCCGCCGCGGCCCTGGCGCGGCAGCGTTGGAAGGAACGCATAGGGGAGTGTTTCCCGCCCTTTCGCCATTTTGGTCAAGCCAACGCGTGTCGTCCCGACCTGACTAACACCCGTGGGCCGGATTTCTTCCGTGTCGGACCCATGGCGGCAGGCGAAAAAAATCCGCGGCGCCGAAGGGCGTCCGCGGACCGATTCTTCTAACGTTGCGTCGGCGCGCGCCTCACTTCAAAGCCGGCCCGATCGTCACCGCCAGCCTGCCCACCCCTTCGATCTCGCATTCGAGCTTGTCTCCCGGGACCGTCGCCGCCACCCCGGACGGAGTGCCGGTCATGATGATGTCGCCCGCCACGAGCTCCACCATCTCGGAAAGGTTGGCGATGATCTCCGGGACATTCCAGATCATCTGGTCGAGATCGCCGTCCTGCCGGATCTTGCCATTGCACTTGAGCACGACGCGGCCTTTTTTTGGATGGCCGATCTCGGAAGCGGGCTTGAGGGGGCCGCAGGGCGCCGATGCATCGAAGGCCTTGCCGATTTCCCACGGGCGCTGCTGGTTGCGCGAGGCGATCTGCAGGTCGCGCCGGGTCAGGTCGATGCCGACGCCGTAACCCCAGATCGTGTCGAGCGCCTTCTCGACCTTGATATTGCGGCCGCCGCTCTTGAGCGCCACGATCAGCTCGACCTCGTGATGCATGTCCTTGGTCAGCGACGGATAGGGGACCGTCGCGCCGTCCGGCACCACCGCGTCGGCCGGCTTGGCGAAATAGAACGGCGGCAGGCGTTCGTCCTGACCCATCTCGCGAATGTGCTCGACATAGTTGCGCCCGACGCACCAGATGCGCCGGACCGGAAACAGCTTGTCGCTTCCGGCGACCGCCAGCGCGGCCTGCGGCGGTGGTGAAATGACGTAGCGGTTGGCATTTGTGCTCATGAGCGATGTTCATTCAATGGGTGTTGGAGGAACGGGAGGCGTATCGACCTGGAGCGACCGGCATGCCCGAGGAAGGCTGCGGAATAACCATGTGGAGAGCCGCCGTCAATGAGGCGCGGCGGCATTTCGCGCGTCCAGCATCTTCCGGAAAATGCGCGCCGGCCGGACGCGGGGGCGTTGCGAAATACGGCCAAAACGGTGATCCATCCGATGGGTCAGCTGACCGCGGCGGCGGGAACCGGGCCTTCGCCATCGCGCTGCTGCAGCTGCAGGCGGAAGAAGGACGCATAACGGCCGCCGCGACGGAGCAGTTCCTCGTGACGGCCGGCCTCGACGATCTGGCCGCCTTCGACCACCAGAATGCGGTCGGCGTGCATGATCGTGGAAAGCCGGTGCGCGATCACGATGGTGGTGCGGCCCTTGCACAGCTCGGCTACCGCTGCCTGCACATGTCTTTCGGATTCGGAGTCGAGCGCCGCCGTCGCCTCGTCGAGCAGGATGATCGGCGCGTTCTTGATCAGGGCGCACGCAACGGCGACGCGCTGACGCTGCCCGCCGGAGAGCTGAACCCCGTGTTCGCCGACCGGCGAGTCGTAGGCCTTGGGAAAGCTCATGATGAAATCATGCGCATGGGCGGCGCGGGCCGCCGATACGATCTCGGCCTCGCTCGCGCCCGGCCTGCCGAACGCGATATTCTCGCGGATCGTGCCGCTGAACAGCTTCACGTCCTGCCCCACATAGGCCATCTGCCGGCGCAGCGACCGGCGCGACACCACCGCGATGTCCTGGCCATCGATGACGATCCTGCCGCTCTGCGGATCATAGAAGCGCAGAATGAGGTTGAGCACCGTTGACTTGCCGCCGCCCGACTGTCCGACGAGGGCGGTGACTTTGCTCGGCTCGGCCACGAAAGATATGCCCTTGAGCACCGGCTCGTCCGGCCGGTATGCGAAGCGCACGTCGGCGAACTCGACGCGCGCCTGCGTCAGCGCCAGCGGCGGCAATCCGTCCTCGATCGGCTCGGTAGCCGGGCTGTCGATGATCTCGAACAGCACGCGCACGCCGACGAGGCCCGAATTGAGGTCGATGTTCAGCCGCGCCAACCGCTTCGCCGGCTCATAGGCAAGCAGGAAGGCGGCGATGAAGGAGAAGAGGCCACCCGGCTCCGCGCCGCCGATGACCACCCGATAGCCGCCATAGATGATGGCGAGCGCGATCGCGATGCCGCCGAGTGTTTCCATCAGCGGGCTCGACCGATTGGACACGCGCGCCATCTTGACGGATTCGCGCTCGACGGCGCCGACGCTCGCTTCGAATTTGCGCTGCATCTGCTCTTCGAGCGTGAAAGCCTTTACGATGCGGATGCCTTGCACGGCCTCCTGCAGCGTCTCCAGGATCTGCGCCCCCCCGGTGAACTGGCTGCTGGCGATGGCGTGAATGCGGCGAACCAGCTTGCGCAGCACCAGCATCGCGGCCGGCGCCACCAGCAAGCCCACCAGCGACATGATCGGATCGCGGACCACCATGACGGTGGCGAGGCCGATCAGCGAAAGCAGATCGCGGCCGAGCGCGGTGACCAGAAGATTGATGACGTAGCTTGCCGAGCCGGCGCCGGCCCCGAGCCGGGCGACGAACTCGGCAGAATGGCGATTGGCGAAGAATCCCAGCCCTTCGTTGAGCAGCTTGTCGAACATCCGCCGCTGATTTTGCGCCACGATGCGGGCGCCGATGCGCGCGAGCATGACCGCCTGGCCGTAGCTTGCGGCGCCCTTGAGGGCGAACAGCACGACGATGATCACGGCAAGCGTCACGATGCCGGGAAAATTGCGGTCCACATAGGCCTTGTTGATCACATCGCCCAGGATATAGGCGCTGAACGCCGTGCATAACGCCGTCACCGCCATGAGGACGAAGGCGACCGAATAAAGCCGCCAGTGAACGATCGCGTGCTCGGACAGCAGACGGCGCACCAGGACGGCGGCGCGGTCGCGGTCACCAAGCAGCGACTTGAAAGCCGATCCGTTCATCACGCGTCCGTTATCGACCGATCCATCGGTCCTCTTGGATTGTCGGGTTCATTGCCCGGTGGGACACGGCTTTTCAAGCGAAATCGGTGCTGTTGACGCTGCAGGTGTGGGCATCGGCCCTGCCGCGCGGCGGCCGCGTGGTCAAGAATGCGCCACGTTGTGCCTGATTTGGGTCATGCGGGCCGATGGCCGGAATATCAACGCAGCCAGGCCGGGCTTGGCACGATCGATTTGGCGCGAGCGCCAAGCCGGCGCGATGGCGGCCGCGGCCTAGCGGCCCGGAAGCGTGGCGAGCCGGAGTTCCCACTCCAGCGCGTCGCGCGCGATGGTCGTCAGATCGTCATATTGCGGATGCCAGCCGAGCAGCGCGCGGATCTTGTCCGATCGGGCGACGATCCGCGCCGGATCGCCGGGCCGGCGCGCCGCCAGTTCGATCTCGAAATCGACGCCGGAGACGCGCCTCACGGTATCGATCACCTCGAGTACGGAGAAGCCCCGGCCGTAGCCGCAGTTGAGCGTGGTCGATGCCCCGCCGCCGCGCAGGTAACCCAATGCATCGCGATGGGCGCGCACGAGGTCCGCGACATGAATATAGTCCCGGACGCAGGTTCCGTCCGGTGTCGGATAGTCGGTGCCGAAGACCTGCATCCGGGGGCGGCGGCCGAGCGCGGTTTCTACCGCGACCTTGATCAGATGCGTCGCGCCTTTGGTCGATTGCCCGGTGCGCAGCGCGGGATCGGCGCCTGCAACGTTGAAGTAGCGCAGGATTACATGCGCGAGTCCATGGGCGGCGCCGGCGTCCCGCAACATGACCTCGGTCATGAGCTTCGACGATCCATAGGGCGACATCGGCATGAGCTGATCGCTTTCGTCGACCGGCACCTTGGTCGGATTGCCGTAGACCGCGGCGGTCGAGGAGAAAATGAAATTCTTCACGCCGCCCTTGACGGCGCATTCGATCAGCGCGCGCGAGTTCGCGGTGTTGTTGCGGTAATAGCCGAGCGGATCGGCGAGCGAATCGGGGACCACGATCGAGGCGGCGAAATGAATGATCGCCTCCACGCCGTTCTTGGCAATGAGGTTCTGTACGAGCGCCTGATCGCCGGTCTCGCCGACGACGAGCGTCGCCTCCTTGGCGACCGCCCAGTCGAACCCGGTCGACAGGTTGTCGAGGACGACGACGCGTTCGCCTGCGTCGACCAGCGCGTGAACCATATGGCTGCCGATATATCCGGCCCCGCCCGTCACCAGAATGCTCATGGTCGGCGCAACCCCGCTTGCACATGTCCCGGCGAAAGCCTGTCCCGGACTTGATCCGGGATGGATGCCGGTTCGCCGACAAGAATACGCGTCGTTAATGATCGTTGCGAGGCTAGAGGCCGGTCGTGAAAGCCCGGTTATTTCGTGATGTTTCGCAGATGCTTGTGGCGACTATGCTTAACCGCGGGTATATCGGCGCCACGAGACCGATATGGCCGACATCCTGTTCATCAAGACCTCGTCGCTCGGCGACGTCATCCATCACATGCCGGCGATCGCCGAGGCGCGGCGGCACCTGCCGGACGCACGCTTTGCATGGATGGTGGAGGAGGCATTTGCGCCGCTCGTGCGGCTGCATCCGGCGGTCGACGAGGTGATTCCGGTCGCGGCGCGGCGCTGGCGCCGCGCGCCGCTTTCGGCACCCACCAGGGCGGAGGCCCGCGAATTCGTCCGCAATATCCGCTCGCGCCGCTACGACGAGGTGGTCGATACGCAAGGATTGCTGCGCACCGCCCTGATGGCAAGGCTCGCGCATGGGCGCCGTCACGGCTACGACCGCCACAGTATCCGCGAATCCCTGGCGTCTCCCTTCTACGACGTGCGACACCGTATCAGCCGTGCCCTGCACGCGATCGCGCGCAACCGCATGCTGACGGGCCTTGCGCTCGGCTACGTGCCGGATGGCGACGTCGATTTCGGGCTCGAGCGTGCGACGCTCGCAGGTCCCGCGGCCGCACCCTACGGCGTCTTGCTCCATGCCACCGCGCGCCCCGAGAAGGAATGGCCGGAGGAGCGCTGGATCGCGCTCGGCCGCGACCTCGCGGCGCGCGGGATCGAGCTTCTGCTGCCCTGGGGAAACGAGCGCGAGCGGATGCGGAGCGAGCGTATCGCCGCCAACGTTCCGGGCGCACGCGCTCCCGAGCGCCGGCCCCTCGATGCCGTCGCACGCCGCATCGCCGGCGCACAATTCGTGGTCGGCGTCGACACCGGGCTCCTGCACCTCGCGGCCGCGCTGGCGGTGCCGCTGGTCGGCATCTTTGTCGGCAGCGAGCCCGGCCTGACCGGGCCGATGGGCCGCGGACCGATCGCGATCATCGGCCGCAAAGGCGCCACGCCGGCGACGGGCGAGGTGATCGCCGCCCTCGATCCGTTTTTGCGGGGGTGATGGCGGCATCAAGGCCTGCGTGGCCCGCTTCGATGCCAGGGCGCAGACCGCGTTGCTCGGACTGCCTGCGCTTGCGAACAGCGAGTAGCGAACAATGAGCTGCGGATAGTTGGTACAGCCGGTCCCTGCTCGCTATTTGCCATTCACGCTATCCGAACATGTTGCGCTCCACGATCTCGCAGATCGCATGGGCCGCGGTAATGTGAATCTGCTGGATTAGCGGCGTGTCGTCGCTCGGGGCCGCGAGGACGAGGTCGCACAAGGGCTGCATGAGCGCGGCGCCCGGCGCCGTCCCGGTGAAGCCGATGGTGGTGACGCCGATCTCGCGCGCGGCGCGCAGCGCCGCCAGCACGTTGGGCGATTTTCCCGAGGTCGAGATC
>DATBBS010000573.1:0-6271 GCA_036270895.1 Xanthobacteraceae bacterium | reverse complement strand
TGCCCGATCCGTTGCGCCCGACCAGGCACACGCGTTCGCCGGCCGAGACGCTGAGATCGACGCCGGCGAGCAGCGGCGTGCCGCCGAAGGTCAGCGCGATATCCTTGAGCTGGACCAGCGGCGCCGCCATGCTCAGCCTCGCGCCGCGCGCTGCGCGCGGCGGATCGCCTGCTCGAGCGCCGCGAGGAAGGCCGAGCGGTCGCGCGGCGTGAATGGCTGCGGGCCGCCCGTGGTGGCGCCGGCCGAACGCAGGTCGTGCATGAGATTGCGCATCGCGAGCGTCATGCCGATCGAATCCTCACTGAACGGCTTGCCGGTCGGGGCGATCACCTGGGCGCCTGCTTTCACGCAGCGGCTCGCCAGCGGTATGTCGGCCGTGATCACGATGTCGTTGGGCCCGGCGCGCGCCGCGATCCAGTCATCCGCCGCGTCCGGCGCCGAGCCGGCCGCGACGCGCTCGATCAGCGGGTCCTGCGGCACGCGGATGAAGCCGTTGGCGACGACGCTCACCGGCAGGGCGTGGCGCGCGGCGACGCGATAAATCTCGTCCTTCACCGGGCAGGCGTCGGCGTCGACATAGATCCGGGTGGGGCTGGGTGCCGTCATGGTGGGCACGCGATAACGCGTCGCAGGCGCAGCCACAAGGATGAAAGCGAAGGCCGCCAACGGCGGCTCGCCGGGGCGCCCGCGCGGCGCGTCACGCGGTCAGTGCGCCGCCGCCTCCAGGACGGCGCGGACGCGCGCCACCACGTCGGGCGGCGTGGCCGCAAGATCGCCGACCAGCGCCTGCACGGCCTCGCCGGTCATCGGGTCGATCTCGAGCTGCAGTTTCGCGGCGTCGGAGACGAAGGCCGGGTCCCGCATGGTGGCGTCGAAGGCGCGCCGCAACGCCGCGACGCGCGCGGCCGGCACCTCCGGGGGCAGGAAATAGGGTCGGCCATATTCGGTGCGGGCGAACAGCATGGTCAGCGCCTGCCGGTCGGGATCGCGTGTCGCCTGCTCCAGCATGGTCGGGACATCGGCGAGGTCGGGGTGGCGCTTGAGGCCGTATTGGGCGATCACCTTGATCTTGTGCTCCGCGATCCATTGCGGGACTTGCGCCTTCACGGCGGCCCAGCCGAGCCCGCCCTGGCCCTCCAGCTCGCCGCGCTCGATCGCGGTGTTGATCTGCGGGGTTCCCTCGTAGCCGCGGACGATCCTGAACTTCGTCCCCAGGATGTCGTTGGTCAGCAGCGGAAAATCGACCATGGTGGTGCCGGGCGCCGTGGCGCCCACGATCAGCTCCCGGGTGCGCAATTGCGCGAGACTCTGCACGGGTGCGGTGCGCCACACGAAGGCGACGTAGGGCTCGCGGTTGGTGCTGCCGAGCCAGATCAGCCTGGTCGCGTCGAAATGCGCCCCGGCCGGCGCGAGCAGCGGCGCGGTCGGAATTCCGTTGATCGGCGCGCCGATCACGCTGCCGTCGCGCGGCGCGGCGGCATAGAGCTGATTGGTCATCACCATGCCGCCGGCGGCCGGCAGGTTCTGCACGATGACGGCGGGATTGCCCGGAATATGCGCGCCGATGTGGCGCGCCACGGCCCGCGCGAACAGGTCATAGCCGCCGCCCGCGGCGGTCCCGACGACGATCCGCAGCTGCCGGCCCCGGTAGAACGCCGCCACGTCGTCCGCGCTGCGTGCCGGCACGACCCACCAGAGAAGCAGCGCCGACATGATCGCGACAAGGCGGTGTGGCATTGTGTCGGCGCCTGCGGGGCCTAGGCGCGCTGACGCGCGGCCTGAGTTTTCCCGGCCGGCGCAAACAGACGGCCGGGGCCGGCGCGCAGATCGCAACCACCGAGACGCACCAGCGCGTCCCACAGCACGGCCTGATTGCTGGTGACGACCGGGCGGTCGAGGTGCGTTTCGAGCTCGGCGATGATGCCGAATGCCGCGATGTTGGCGCAACTGAGAAGATAGGCGTCGGCCTCGCGGCGCGCGGCCTCGATGACGCGCTCGCGCCAGAACTCGGCCGGCGCCGCGCAATAAGCGTCGCTGCCGCCCAGCGCATGGCCGACGGCGTGCACCACCTCGCAGCCGGTCGCCTGCAGGAACGCGGCTTCCTCCGCGGTCGTCTCCGCGCTGTAGGGCGTGACCAGCACGATCCGGCGCGCCCCGAGCGCGTCGAAAGCGCGCCGGATCGCCGTCGCGGTGGTGGTCGCGCGCGACGCGCCGGCGCGCGCGAGCGCGGCGAGCACGCGGGTTTCGCCGTCCATGCCTTCCTGCATCGAGGTCGCGGTGCAATGGAACGCAACGACGTCGCATCTGGGGTCGACCAGCGTTCGGGCCGCGTCCTCGATGCGGGGCAGGAGCTGATCGAGCGGCGCGTGATGCGGTCCCGTCATGCGCAGTCGCGCGACGTGCAGGCAGACGCCGGGCGGGACATGGCGGGTCATCTCCTGCTCGACCATGCGGTTCGAGGATGGGATGATCATTCCGATGCGGGCCGTCATGGTGTTGCGGTGCCTGTGGTTGGAGAACGGGCGCCGGCCTGTGGATGCCGGGCCGCATCAGGATGCGCCGTCCGAGACAGGCGCACAAGGCGGCGGCGCGAGACGGCCGGTGCGGCCCATGCGGCCGTCACCGCCATGCGCCCGCGATGGCAGCCGCGCTCAATGACGCGACGGATCCGCCCCGTCGAGGATCAGGAAGTTCTGCATCATGCCGGTGTCCTCGTGCGGCAGGATGTGACAGTGCAGCACCGACTTGCCGGTGAACTGCTTGAACTTCGTGCGGATCACGACCTTGGTGTTGACCGGGACCCAGACCGTGTCCTGGATCAGGCCGGGCGGCTGCGGGATGGTGCCGATCGAGATCACCTCGAAGCCATTGACGTGGATGTGGAACGGATGTCCCTCCGTGCCGCCCTGGTCGTTGTCGCCGACCACGATGTGCCATTCTTCCGCGTCGTTGAGGTTCACCGTCGTCGGCACGGCGGCTTCCTGGTATTGCGCGTTGTTGACCAGCAGGTCGAATCCGACGACCGGGTTCACGACCCCGGGGAAAATGCCGGAGAACTGGAAGGTCCGCTTGTACTTGATCTCGCTCGGCTTGATCAGCGGATAGTAGCGGGTGTCGACCGGCAGCCTGGCCGGCAGCGCCATGTCCTTGGCCGGACCCGTAACCTGGATCTCGGCGATGATCTTGGGCGCGCTGGCGAGAAACTGCTGGGTCTGGCCGAGCTGCACGATCCGATAGATGCCGGGCGCCGCCACCGCCTTGATGAGAAACTCGGCGCGGTTTGCCGGGGCGAGCAGCACCTGGCCGGTGCCCTCGGCGATCGGCATCGAGGGGAAGGAATTCGGCGCCGGGAAGCTGCCGTTGATCGGCAGCGCCGGGATGGTGCGCACCTCCGGGAAATTGCGCCCGTCCATGGCGAGCAGATGCATGGCATGCCCCTCCACCACGATTGGCATCATGTTGTCGGAATTGGCGTTGAGCATGCGGAAGCGCACCACTTCGCCCGGCGCCATGGTGATGCGCTGCACGGCGAGCTGGGTCGGGATCGGGCACTGCTGGGGCGGGAATGACGGGTTCGGGCAGGCAGCCGGCTTGTCCTGGTTGTGCGCCTCCTTGAAGAAGGGCGTTCCGTTGAGGAGGAAGTAACGCAGCTTGTAGTCGCCGGTGGTGAATCCGTTCGACTGCGGCGGATTGGTCGGATTGGTCTGGCCGGTCGCGGGATCGTAGACCGTGACGTCGCCGCCGAAGGTCTGCCAGATGGAATTCTGCTTCGGGTCGTAGGTCCACAGGTTCGGATTATTGTCGCTCGGAAACACGCCGATGTCCTGGATCGCCAGCACGATGTCGCGCGCCGCCTTGATCTCCGGCACCTCGTCGATGGCGCCGGTCACGATGATGGTGCCCGCCATGCCGGTCACCGCCTGCACGGCGGTCGAGCCGTGATGGTGAGGATGGTACCAATAGAGCCCGGGCGGATGATCCTTCGGAATCTCGAACACGTAGTCCTTGTGCGCGCCGGGCCGGATCGCGATCATCGGCGCCGTCGGGTTGGATGTGCCCAACGGCTCGAACAGATGGGGCGCCACGTCGAGGCCGTGCACATGCAGGTTGGTCGTGTCGAGCGCGTGCGGCACGTCGTGATTTCCATCCCAGCCGTGCGAGTCGTAGGGCGGGAGCGAATTCCTGACCCGAATGCGCAGCGTCTCGCCGGCCGCGGTCTTGATCGGCGGGCCGGGCAGCTGTCCGTTGTAGGTGCGCAGCCGCACCGTGGCGCCGTCGATGACGACGTCCTTGGTCTGCGCGTCGAGGACGATCCAGCCGTCGTCATTGGGCTTGGGCTGGCCGACCGCCCGGAAGACGCCGGTCCCGACGAAGGCGGCCGCGCCCGCGCCCGCCATCACGTCGCGGCGAGAGATTTTGGTCATGGCATTTGTCTCCCTGGTGTCCGGCCGGAACGGGTCCGGGTTGGCGTCGGCCGCTTCGCGTCTGCACGCCGCTAGGCGGACCGCGCCAGTTGCGATGTGACATACGAATAGAAGCCGGTCTTGTCCTGGAAGCCGAGGAACAGGTTGTGCGAATGGCCCGCGGCCGCCTTGCGCAGCCATCCCTGCTCGAAACCCCACTGCACGATCTCGAGGGCGGAGCGTTGCGCCGGCGCGTAAAGGCCGGGAACAGCGAGCCAGCAGGTCGCGCATACGTCCCACATGTCGTAAAACGGCTCGTTGGAGACGAGGCTGTAGGCCTCATAGGCGAGCTGCGAGAAAGAGGACGTCTGTCCCTGCGCCTTCAGCGTGTCCAGGAACGACGGGGTGATTGCGGCGCTATTGGTGATGTCGAGCGGAAACACGTTGATGTTGTGGAAATTCTTCAGCGCGTAAGCGACCGCGAAGGGATCAAAGAAAGCGTTCCACTCCGCATGCGTGTTCGCGACCGCCGGGTTGATGGTCGTCGCGTCGAGGTTTCCCGGCACGTCGATCGCGCCGCCCATCCACACCACTTGCCCGATGCCCTCGGCCAATTCGGGCAGATCCAAAAGTATGTCGGCGAGCGGCGTAAAGCCGGTGGTGAGCAGGACGGTGAGCGGCTGATGCGACGCAATCGCCTCTTCCAGCAACCGGATGAGCAGATCGTCGCCCGACGGCGGGGGCGTCGGGACGGTGGATCGGTAGGGTTGCAGGATCGGAATGGTGGCGAATGTGACGCAGTCGCCCCGATAGGGCCAGGGAAACGGATTCCATCCGCGCGCGCTGCTGAGCGCGAGCGGAATATTGGATCGCTTCATGAATTGCTGCAGGCGCGACGCGGCGTCCATCGCGGGTCCCGGGATGCAGTCGGCATTGACGATGATGATGCCCTTGAGATCGACCGTCGGCATCGCGACGAGCAGCAACGTCGCGACAAAATCGTCGATGGCCGCGTCATGAATGAAGACGACCGGCTGCTTGCGGCCCATGCCGGCCGCATTCACGGGCGAACTGTCTGGCACGGGGATCCCCTCAACCTGGGGCGAGGCTACTATCGCGACGCGGCGAATGCAACTTTGATTCGTAGTCCACCACGATGCACCTCACGCGGGCTTCGCGGCCCGGGCGCGGTGGAGGGCATGCACTCATTGCGGCGGAGATGTCGGGTCTTGATACACGGGTGCCCGGCCCGCGGGATTGTCTTCACGCCGAAGGTCCGGGCCGTCCCGTTGTTCCCCTCAGATATTGCCGCATGGGGCCGCGGGCGAGCGGCTCCATGCGATCCGGATCGGCGCACGCATTCCGGCGCAGAGCGACCGGTCGCTCAATCGGCCTTGCTCACGCTGGCGGTCGCCTTGGGGTCGATGACCCACTTCATCGCCAGCACCTGCTTGACCTTGTCATGGTCGAGATGCGGCCAAAAGGTAGTGTGGAAGGCGAACTTGAGGTCCTCGTACTCGAACTTGCACTTCTTGGCGCGGCTCGGGGGGATCTTGTCCATCTCGCTCATGAACAAACGCTCGTCGTAGCCGTAGGCGGTGCAGAGCAGGTTGAAATAGCGTTCCTCCGGCGCCCCGTGGTCGCTCGAAAAGGCCACGAGCGGCAGGGTGACTTGCGGCTTTGCGCTGAGGTCCTTGATGTAGGCGTGGTAGCCGTAGGCGGCGCCATCGATCAGCTGGAGCGCCTGCTCGCCGCCGAACTGAAGCATGATAAAGGTCGCGAACTGATCGGCCGCGTCCTCCTGGCGCCCGAACACCGGGACGTCGAAGATGTCGAACATGGCATGGCCGAGCTCATGCGCGACGGCG
>DATBBS010000572.1:0-7104 GCA_036270895.1 Xanthobacteraceae bacterium | reverse complement strand
GGATACATCTCGGTGCGGAAGGTCTTTTCCGACTTGTCGAACACCACCGCCAGATGGGTCGGGCGTTCCGCGGGCTTCATGTCGCGCAACAGCTTCCACAGCATGTTGCAGAAGCCGAGGACCGCGTTGAGCTGGAGTCCGTCGGACTTGCGGCTGAGCGGCGGCAGCGCGTGATAGGCGCGAAAAATGTAGCCGGAACCGTCGACCAGAAAGACGTGGTCGCCTTTTTTGGGTGAGCCGGGGTGCTTTTGGGTGGGCATGGACAGCCATTATGTAGGGATCGGGCCCCGCATTATCACCCTCCGATCCGGCGCGCCACCTTGGAATCCCGCCCTGTTGACGGCTCGTGGGCGCACGCGTGGCGGGCATCCACGTGGCGGCTGATCACCGGGTTATCGCCGCGGATGGGATGGGGTTTGGGGCTTGGCCGGGTTTCCCGACAGCCGACGCCAGAGCTTTACTCCGCGGGCTGCAACACCGCCGGCTTGGGCGTGAGCCAGAACCGCGCCGGCCGCACGAACAGGAAATCGAATCGCGTGCCGCGCGCCGCCCACCAGATCGCGAGCGCGCCGAGCACCCCGGCGGTGGTGACGATCAGCGACACCACCCCGATATCGCCGATGATGCCGCTCTTGAGCAGGAGCACGCGGGTTGCCGCCATGGGAAGGAAAAACGCCAGATAGATGACGATCGAGCGCTGGCCGCAGAATCGCAGCGGCGCGAAGATCGCGGCCTTGGCGAGCAGCGCCGAAACCGAGACCACCGCCGCCGCCCCGACCAGGCCGAGACCGAGCGACACGAAAGGCAGCTCCGAATAGCCGGCGAAAACCGCGACGCCGTCCAGCAAGGCCCAGACCGCGAGCCCGACGCCGGCCGCGGCGGGACGTGCCTGCACCAGGGCGGCCAGCGCGAAGATGCGCGGCGCGAACAGGTAGCCGGTGTAGAAATAGACGAAGCGCGACGCGAATTCGTCGATCACGGTCCATCCGGTGTCGATCGGCGCGATCTCGAGCGCGGCGGCGATCAGCCAGATCACGGCCGGCGGCAGGCCGCGCGTCGCCTTGGTGACGACGAAGAAGACGGGCAGGAGATAGATGAACCACAGGATCCCGAACGGCTCGATGAAGGATTCGGCATAGAGCCGGAGCACGCCGACCCATCCGTCATGGGCGGCGAAATGCGGGGCCTTCACGGCGAACTGGATCGCAGTCCACAGCAGATAGAAATAGGCGAAATGGATGACCTTGCGGTCGAGGTAGGTCGGCCAGTCGCGGCCGATGACCAGCGAAAGGAACAGGCCCGAGATGAGGAAGAAATCCGGCATCCGGAACGGCTTGGCGAAAGCCACCAGGGCATGCATGAAGCCCTCGCGCCCGGCTTCAGCCTCGACGCCGAGCGTCGAATGCATCATCACCACCATGATGATGCAAAAACCCTTGGCGTAATCGACCCAGTCGATCCGGCCGGGCGTCGGGAGGACGGGAGCGGTCATTTGGGCTTCTTTGGGCGGTCCGTTGCGGTGCAGTTGCGTCTCATTTTCGGACGAACATGTTGCGGTGGCGTATATGTCGCAAGCGCCGTGCCGCGCCCGGCATGCGGCAAACGCGACTGTGGCAATCAGGGTTAACGAACCGTCGATGAATTCATTCATAATCGCGCTGCCGATCGACGAAGCGCTGCCCGCCCTCACGGCTGCGCTGCGGGCGCGCGACGCCGCGGTCCTGGTCGCGCCGCCCGGCGCCGGCAAGACGACCCGAGTCCCGCTGGTGCTCGCCGACGAGCCCTGGGCGGAGGCGCGCAAGATCCTGGTGCTGGAGCCGCGCCGGATCGCGGCGCGCGCCGCGGCCGAGCGCATGGCGGCGACGCTCGGCGAGAAGGTGGGAGAAACGGTCGGCTACCGGGTGCGCTTCGGCTCGAAAGTGTCGCGCCGCACCCGCATCGAGGTGGTGACGGAGGGCGTGTTCACCCGCCGCCTGATCGATGACCCCGCCCTCGACGGCGTCGCGGCGGTGCTATTCGACGAATTCCACGAGCGCTCGCTCGACGCCGATCTCGGCCTCGCGCTCGCGCGCGACGCCCAGCGCGGCCTGCGCGAGGATCTCAAGCTCCTGGTCATGTCGGCCACGATCGACGGGGCGCGCATCGCCCAACATCTCGGCGACGCTCCCGTGATCGCAAGCGAAGGCCGCGCCTTCCCGGTGGAGACGCATTACGCCGGCCGCGACCCGAAGGCTCCGATCGAAGCGCAGGTCGCCGACGTGACGCTGCGGGCGCTGCGGGCCGAACGGGGCTCGGTCCTGGTGTTCCTGCCCGGCACCGCCGAAATCCGCCGCACCGAGACGCGGCTCAAGGAGCGCCTCGGCGACGACGCGACCGACGTCGTCGCGCTTTATGGCGCGCTCGACGCCGCGACCCAGGACCGCGCGATCTCGCCGTCGCCGCCGGGCCGGCGCAAGGTCGTGCTGGCGACCTCGATCGCCGAGACCTCGCTCACCATCGACGGCGTGCGCGTCGTGATCGATTCCGGGCTCGCGCGCGTGCCGCGCTACGAGCCGGATGTCGGCCTGACCCGGCTCGAGACGGTGCGCGTGTCGCGCGCCGCCGCCGACCAGCGCCGCGGCCGCGCGGGCCGCACCGAGCCGGGCGTCTGCTATCGGCTGTGGGACGAGGGACAGACTGCCTCGCTCGAGCCGTTCGGGCGTCCCGAGATCCTCACCGCCGACCTCTCCTCGCTGGTGCTCGACCTCGCCCAGTGGGGCGTCGCGGATCCTGATCAGCTCACCTTCCTCGACGCGCCGCCCCGGCCCGCGCTTGCCGAGGCAAGAACGCTGTTACGCGAGCTCGGCGCGATCGATGCCGATGGACGCATCACGGCGGAAGGAAAGCAGCTGCGCAGCCTGCCGCTGCCGCCCCGGCTCGCCCGCATGGTGGTGGTCGCGTCCACCGAAGGCGCCGGACGGCTTGCGGCCGAGACCGCCTTGCTCGTCACCGAGCGCGGCCTGGGTGGCGACGACGTCGACCTGCGGCACCGTCTCGACGGCTTGCGCCGCGACCGCTCGCGCCGGGCCGAGGACGCCCGCGGCATGGCGGCGCGATGGGCGGAGCTCGTGTCGTCGGGCGCATCGCCCGCCGCCCCCTCGGTGGGTTCCATCCTGGCGCTGGCGTATCCGGACCGCATCGCCAAGAGCCGCGGCGGCGCGGCCGGCGCCTTCCTGCTCGCGAACGGGCGCGGCGCCCAGGTCGATCCGGCCTCGGCGCTCGCGCGCGAGCCGTATCTTGCGGTCGCCGAGATCGTCGGCAGCGCCGCGCAAGGCCGGATCGTGCTGGCGGCGGCGATCACGCTCGCCGAGATCGAGACGCGCTTTGCCGACCTGATCGAAGCCAGGGAGGAGATCACATTCGACGCCCCCTCGGCGAGCCTGCGCGGCCGGCGGCTGCGCCGGCTCGGCGCGATTGCGCTGGCCGAGCAGCCGGTCGCGGTCACGGCCGACGACCAGGCGGCACGCGTGCTCGCGGCCGGCATCGCAAAAGCCGGGCTCGACCGCCTGCCCTGGACCAAGGCGCTGACCCAGTGGCGCGACCGCGTGATGTTCCTGCGCACGGCGGAAGGCGAGGAATGGCCGGATCTTTCCAATTCCGGGCTCGCCGCCCGGGTCGACGACTGGCTGGTGCCCATGCTCACGGGCAAGACATCGCTGGCGCAGCTCACCGCCGACGAGCTCGGCGGCACCCTGGCGGAGCTGTTGCCTTACCGGTTGCGCCGGCGGCTCGACGCCGAGGCGCCGACCCATTTCGAGGCGCCGTCCGGCTCGCGGATTCCGATCGACTACGAAGCCCAGGAAGGTCCCAAGCTGGCCGTCCGGGTGCAGGAACTGTTCGGCCTCGCCCGGCACCCGACCATTGCGGGCGGCCGCATCGCATTGGTGGTCGAGCTCTTGTCGCCCGCCCACCGGCCGGTCCAGGTCACGCGCGATCTGCCGGGGTTCTGGCGCGGCAGCTACGCGGCGGTGCGGGCCGAGATGCGGGGTCGCTACCCGCGCCATCCGTGGCCCGACGATCCCCTGTCCGCCCCCGCGACGCGGCGCGCCAAGCCCCGCGGCACGTGATCCGGGGCCCGGAAGGGCAATTCATTGACCGATCGGCGATAGCATGCGCCTCGGCTTGCAAACGATTGCCGGGACCCGGCCGGCGCCGCTCCGGGCCTGAATCCGAATAATTTTAACGATTTTCCTGACGCGCCCTTCAGGATCGGGGGCGGAAAGCCGTCCCGCCCGGCCCGCCGTTAGGACGCCGTCAGAATTTGCGTGCTGGAATGGGACGACTTTCGGGGAACCGCAGCCATGCGCAGCATCATGATGTTCGCCATCCTGGCGCTCGTCGTCGCCGGCGTCGTGCCGCGCCTCTACGCCAATATGAATGGCACGACCGCGGCCGCCGCCAGGGTCGAGCCGGCGGAACCCGAACGCGCCACGGCCAATTCCCGCAGCATGTCCATTCCGCGCGGCGACAACGGCCACTTCAACGTCGAGGCCGTCATCGATGGCCGCCGCATGGACTTCCTTGTCGACACCGGCGCGTCCGTGATCGCGCTGCGCGAGAGCGACGCCGCGCGCCTCGGCATTCATCCGGCCGAGCGCGACTATACGGCGAACGTGTCGACCGCGAACGGCACCGTGCGGGCCGCGCGGGTCGAGCTCAATCGGGTCGAAGTCGGCGCGCTCACCGTGCGCAATGTCGCGGCCCTGGTGTTGCCCGATGCGGCGCTGGGACGGAACCTGCTCGGCATGTCGTTCCTCTCGCGGGTGCGATGGGAACACCAGAACGGCCGGCTGGTGCTGGAACAATGACGCCGCGTCGCGACGCCGGGACTCCATCAAGGCGAAATCTCATGACCGCAGGTTTCACCGAAGCGCTATCGCTGAGCATCCCCATGGAGATGCGCGCCCGCATGATGCATTGCGCCGCAGCATGGGGCTGCCTCTATGCGTTCCTCACCGTCGGATCGATCGTGACGAGCCTCTAGTGCCGCGAACCCGAAGTTCGCACGCCCTTCGCGGCGATTGCTGTTGCGAACTTCGGGTTCAAAAAAGCGGCACTAGAATCATAAAGTTGCTGGTGTCCCTTAGAATCCGAATTCGCACCAGAGGTCGCCGCGAAGCCTTGCGAACTTCGGAATCGGGACACTCGCCGATCCGGCGTCCGGCCGCGCGATATTCTCTCGCAAGCTCGAAGATCATTTTGGCCGCCGCGCAGCGGGTGCGGCCGAAATCGTTCCGTCGCCGGCATGCACTTATTTGTGATCGGCGGTTCAGCCTGAGTTCATCCGGAAAATGCATTGTTATCGTAGGGGCGTGATCGGTCAAAACAAGCAAAAGGAAACGACCATGTCGCGTATCTCAGTCATAGCCCTCGCCGCCGCTTTGGCGCTGGGCAGCGTATCGATCGCAACGGACGCCTTCGCGCGCGGAGGCGGAGGTGGTGGCGGCCACGGCGGTGGCGGCGGCGGCCACATGGGTGGTGGTGGCGGAATGCATATGGGTGGCGGAGGAATGCATATGGGCGGTGGCGGCGCCCGCTTCGGAGGTGGAGGCTGGGGTGGCGCCCGCTTCGGAGGAGGAAGCTGGGGTGGCGGCCGCTTCGTCGGCAGCGGCGCCCGCTTCGCGCACTTCCACCGCGGTTTTGGGCACCGTCGCTTCTTCGGGTTCGGGGCCGGATTCTGGCCGTATTATGCCTATGCGGACGACTACGGCAGCTGCTGGCGCTTGCGCCACGTGCGCACGCCGTGGGGGTGGGCCTGGCGCCGCATTTACGTTTGCGACTACGGCTATTGAGGCCTAGGCCTCTTCGCCTCCCCGAGCGTCCCCCTGCCCGGATGGCAGGGGGACGGACGTCAACACGCATCGGCTGACCGGTCGGTGCGCGCCGGCGTGAGTCGATTGCACGCTGGTCGTCCGAAAAATGCGGCTTTCCCCCCTGGCATCCGTGGGCTATGTGCTCAGGCGCCGTCCCGCGCGCCCCGAGACCCATGATGTTCCCAATTCCAAAGCCCGAATTATCGCCCAATACCTATGCGTATGAATCCGAGCCGATGGTGAAAGCCACCGGGTTTCGCGAATACGACGCGCGCTGGCTGTTTGGAAAAGAAATCAACCTGATGGGCGTGCAGGCGCTCGGCATGGGGCTCGGCACGCTGATCCGCGAGCTGGGCGTCAAGCCGGAGATCGTCACCGCCCACGATTTCCGCGGCTACTCGGCGTCGATCAAATATGCGCTCGTCTCCGGGCTGCTCGCGGCGGGCTGCAAGGTGCATGACATCGGGCTGGCGGTCACGCCGATGGCCTATTTCGCCCAGTTCGAGCTCGACGTGCCCTGCGTCGCCATGGTGACGGCCTCCCACAACGACAATGGCTGGACCGGGGTGAAGATGGGGGCGAACCGCCCGCTCACCTTCGGTCCCGACGAGATGACGAAACTGAAGGAGATCGTGCTGGGCGCGCGTTTCGACCTCAGGGGCGGCGGTTCCTATGCGTTCGTGGAGAATTTTCCCGCACGCTACATCGCCGACCTGACGCGCCGGCCCAAGCTCAAGCGCAAGCTCAAGGTGGTCTGCGCCTGCGGCAACGGCACCGCGGGAGCCTTCGCGCCGCGCGTGCTCGAGGCGGCCGGCTGCGAGGTCGTTCGGCTCGATTGCGAGCTCGACCACACGTTTCCCAACTACAATCCGAACACCGAAGACATGAAGATGCTGCATGCCATGCGCGACGAGGTGTTGCGCACCAAGGCGGACGTGGCGCTCGGTTTCGACGGCGACGGCGACCGCTGCGGCGTGGTCGACGACGAGGGCGAGGAGATCTTCGCCGACAAGGTCGGCGTCATGCTGGCGCGCGACATGTCGGCGCTGCACAAGGGCGCCACCTTCGTGGCGGACGTCAAATCGACCGGCCTGTTCATGACCGATCCGGTGCTGATCGCCAACGGCGCCAAGACCGACTACTGGAAAACCGGCCACTCCTACATGAAGCGGCGGGTCAACGAGATCGGCGCGCTGGCCGGCTTCGAGAAGTCGGGCCACTTCTTCTTCAACAAGCCGATCGGCCGCGGCTA
>DATBBS010000571.1:0-2067 GCA_036270895.1 Xanthobacteraceae bacterium | reverse complement strand
ATCGGCTCCGCATGGGCCGCGATCTCGGCGCCCACGATGTCGGCCCAGTGGGTGACGATCTCGGTCGACGCAAAGCCGTGGCGCTTGAAGGCTGCGACCAGGCAGGGCCCGAGAAGAGCGGCGAGGGGGCGGGCGGATCGGTTGGGCTTGTTCAAGGCGCGAGGCTCTGTCACATCGGGAGCATGACGCTACCAGGACCGACGCCCGGGCGAAAGCGAAAGGCGGCCGTCGACGCCGACTTCGGCGCCGCCGTCGGGGCCGCGTCGGACGAGGAGGCGCGATCCGCCGCGCTGCTTGCCTGGTACGATCGCCACCGCCGCAAGCTGCCGTGGCGCTCCGGCCCCGGCGAGACGCCCGATCCCTACCGGGTGTGGCTGTCCGAGATCATGCTGCAGCAGACCACGGTGAAGACGGTCGCGCCCTATTACGCACGCTTCCTCGAACGCTTTCCCACCGTCGAGCAGCTGGCGAAAGCCTCGCTCGACGACGTGCTCAAGGCCTGGGCCGGGCTCGGCTATTACGCGCGCGGGCGCAATCTGCATGCCTGCGCGCAGGCGGTGGTGGAGCGTCATGGCGGCCGGTTTCCCGCGACCGTCGTCGCCTTGTCGGAGCTTCCCGGCGTCGGCCCTTATACGGCGGCCGCCATTGCGGCGATCGCTTTCGACGAACCCGCGACGCCCGTCGACGGCAATATCGAGCGCGTGATCGCGCGCCTGTTCGCGGTCGAGGACGAACTGCCGGGCGCCAAGCCAAGAATCCGCCGCCTCGCGGCCGACCTCACGCCGGCGCGCCGCGCCGGCGACTTCGCGCAGGCGATGATGGACCTGGGCGCCACCCTGTGCACGCCCAAGAAGCCGGCCTGCGGGCTCTGTCCCTTGAACGGGAACTGCGCGGCGCGCCGGCGCGGCGACGCGGAGACTTTTCCGCGCAAGCCCGCCAAGCGCACCGGCAAGCTGCGGCGCGGCGCGGCCTTCGTGGTGCTGCGCGCCGACGGCCACCTGCTGGTGCGCACCCGGCCGACCGAGGGCCTGCTCGGCGGCATGACGGAAGTGCCGACCAACACCTGGACGCATGATTTCGACGCGGATACGGCGCTGGCGGCGGCGCCGCGTCTCGCGGTCGCGCAATGGCGGCGCGTTCCCGGGGTCGTCACCCATGTGTTCACGCATTTTCCGCTCGAGCTCGTGGTGCACACGGCGCGCGCCGATGTGGCGGCGGAGCCGCCGCCCGGCATGCGCTGGGTCGCGCTCGCCGACGTGGCGGGCGAGGCGCTGCCCAATGTCATGCGCAAGGTGCTGGCCCATGCGGGCCTGGTTTGAGGCGCACGCCGCCGTGGTCAGGGCCGGTTTGTTGTAAAGAACAACGAATTTACAAGCCGGATGTCCCCACTGAAGCCTTTTGAGGCGCGAGCGGGAGGGGCCGCCGCATTGATAAATGCCGATCGCGCGTGAACCCGAGATCGGTGGGCTTGCGGTCATTCGTGGTGAGTGGGCACAACAGGAGATGTCCTCTCATGCAAACGCCCGGCGCTGTGGGCGGCCGGGCGCAATTCCAACTGTGGATTTTCTCCTATACCATTCTGGCGCGTTCGTCAAAAAAATGGGTGTCAAGACTCATGATTGGGCGCGGCACGGATTCGCTTCGTAGGGTGGGTTGAGGCACGCAGGTCGGGTTTACCCGACCTGCGCATTGATAATTGCCGATCTCGGGCAAGCCCGAGATCGGTAGCCGAAACCCACCATGAGGGCCCCCATTGGCGGGTTACGGCGCACCGCTCACGCGGCGCGCCTAACCCACCCTACGGCTACGCACTATTGACGGAGAACACATGACGACATCGACCACGCCCTGGGAGCCGAGCCTGCGCTACCCCGATCCCTCGGTGCAGATTCTCGACAAAAGCTTCGCCAAATACCGGCTGCCGCTCGCCGGGGTCGAGCGGCTCGCCACCGGCATGCGCTGGAGCGAGGGCCCGGTCTATTTCGGCGACGCGCGCTGCGTGCTGTGGAGCGACATTCCCAACAACCGCATCATGCGCTGGGACGAGGAGACCGGCGCGGTCAGCGT
>DATBBS010000570.1:0-9387 GCA_036270895.1 Xanthobacteraceae bacterium | reverse complement strand
CTCGCATCTCGGCGGCGTCGTGCTGATCACCGACTGGCAGAAGGATTTCGGGCTGCCGGCCGACCTGGTGAAAGGCGCGCTCCTGTCGTCGGGCATGTATGACCTCAAGCCGGTGCGGCTCTCCAAGCGCGGCGCCTACGTGAAATTCACCGACGAGATGGAGGAGGCGCTGTCGACCCAGCGTCATCTCGCGCGCATCAACTGTCCGGTGGTCTTGGCGCACGGCACCTATGAGACGCCGGAATTCCAGCGCCAGACGCGCGAATTCGCCGCCGCCCTCAAGGCGGCCGGAAAGCCCGTCACCCTGCTGGTGGGCGAGGGCTACAACCACTTCGAGATTCCCGAGACCATGGCCAGTCCTTACGGCCTGCTCGGCCGCGCGGTCCTGGAGCTGATGGGGCTCGCGCGCGTGTGAGATAAAGCCGGCCATCGAGGGAGCAGCCATGACGCACGAGACATCTTCGCATCGCAGCCCGATCAGCCGCCGCACGATGCTCGCCACGACGGTCGCCATGGCGGCCTCGCCGGCGCTCGCCGAGGAGTGCCGGGTCGGCCCGGCACCGCACCATAAGGGCCCGCTGGTTTTCATGGACTACGACCAGGTCGAGCTCGACGCCTCCTACGATCAGGTGCAGTACGAGCCGCTTATCGCCCAGGTCTCCAAGCGCCTCGCGAGCAACAGCGAGGCCGTGCGGGCCCGCATCGGCGCGCCCCAGCGCGTCGCCTACGGACCGACCGAGATCGAGAAGCTGGATATCTATCGCACCAGCCGTCCTAATGCGCCGATCTTCGTCGCCATTCATGGCGGCAACTGGCAGGTCGGCGCCGCCAAGGATTACGGCTTTGCGGCCGAGATGTTCGTCAATGCGGGCGCGAATTACGTCGCCCTCGACTTCGCGAACATCAAGGAGGCGGGCGGCGACCTGGGCGTGATGGCGGCGCAGGTCCGCCGCGGCATCGCCTGGGTCTGCAAGAACGCGGCGGCATTCGGCGGCGATCCCGATCGGGTTTTCATCGGCGGCCATTCCTCCGGCGGCCACCTCTGCGGCGTCGCGCTCGTCGCCGATTGGCAGAAGGAATTCGGCCTCCCCGACAACGCCATCAAGGGCGGGCTGTGCATGAGCGGCATGTACGACATGGCGCCCGTGCGGCTCTCGTGGCGTCGCACCTATGTGAGCTTCACCGACCCGATGGCCGACACCATGAGCGCGCAGCGCCACCTCGACATGCTGCGCGCGCCGATCACGGTCACCTACGGCGGTTTCGAAACGCCGGACTTCCAGCGCCAAAGCCGCGACTTCGCGGCCGCCATCAAGGCCGCGGGCAAGCCGGTGCAGCTCATCGAGGCGCCGAACTACGCGCATCTCGAGATGGCCGAATCCCTGGGCAATCCCTACGGCCCGAACGGCCGCGCGGCGCTCGCCATGATGAAGCTCGCGCAAGGGTGAAGCAGGTGCCGTTGTCATTGCGAGGCGTGCGCAGCACGCCGAAGCAATCTCGCCTCATGCACATGCGGCGGAGATTGCTTCGCGGAGCCTGTCCTTGGGCTTGCCGAAGGCAAGACCCGAGGGCTTGCAATGACAGCCATCGTCATTGCGAGGAGCCATCGATCTCGGGTTTACCCGAGATCGACACCCAGGGCGTGGACTCATTAACGCGCAGCCATAGGCGTATCGACGCGAGTTGAAGCCGACATGGCTTTTGGGTCGCCTGTTCAGTACCCGCGCATAGCGCGAATCTGGCCCATGGTATTGTAATAACCTTGGTTCATACCACGCCGCACAGTGTCGTACTGTCCTGCCGGATTAGGATTCCCTGACGGACAAACACGGACATTCGGATGAGAGATCAAATACCGCGTTTCTGCTTCCGGGTTGGGAGTCTGCGGAAACCTGACGCAGTTCGCACGGGCGTCGTACTGTTGGGCCTGGACTTGGATCGGCGCAATCAGCGTCGCAATCGTAATGCCTAGAAATGCAAGCCGTTTCATCGCAGACCTCCCTTGAATGAATCGACACGAGACTCTGTTCAGTGGATGCGTACGCAAACATACCTCGCGAGCACTTCGGCGCCTTGTGAAGCAAGTCACACTGCGTCATTTTTTTTAGAAAGCGGGCAAGACAAACGTTTCCGAAACATGTCTGCTTCTGGCGCTTCTCGGACCTGCCGCGATGTCCGCTCTTCTGCCGCTTCCGGGGGGTACAGCGGACATCAAGCGTCGTGATCCACGCCGTTCGAAATTTATGAGTACACGGCCTAATAGTGCGCAGGTCGGGCAAGCCCGACTTGCGTGCGACGAAGCAATCTCCGTCTCGTGCACATGTGGCCGAGATTGCTTCGCGGAGCCTGTCCTTGGGCTTGCCGAAGGCAAGACCCGAGGGCTCGCAATGACAGCTGCGGCTCACGGAATCAGCACGATCGAGCCCGTCGTCCGCCGCTGCTCCATGTCGGCATGCGCGCGCGCGGCGTCGGCCAGCGGGTAGTCGGCGCTGATCTCGATCCTGATCTTGCGGCTCGCCACCATGTCGAACAGGTGGTTCGCGGTACCCATGAGCTCGGCCCGCGTCGCCGTGTAATCGCCCAGGCTGGGATGCGTGAGAAAGATCGACCCGAGCGCGCCGAGGCGGCGCGGCGGAATCGGATCGGGATCGCCCGAGGCTTCTCCGTACGAAGCCAGCACGCCGCGCCGGGCCAGGCAGGCGAGCGAGCCCTCGAAGGTGGCCTTGCCGATCGAGTCGTAGACCACCGGGACGCCCGCGCCGCCCGTGATGGCGCGCACGCGCGCGACGAAATCCTCCGGCTCGCCGCCCCCGATGACAATCGCATGATCGCAGCCATGGGCGCGCGCGATCGCCGCCTTTTCGGGCGCGCCGACGGTGCCGATCACCGTGGCGCCCAGGTGCTTCGCCCATTGGCACAGGATGAGGCCGACGCCGCCCGCCGCCGCATGGATCAGGATGGTGTCGCCGGGCTTTACCCGAAAGGTCTCGTGCAGCAGGTAGCGCGCCGTCATGCCGCGGATCATCATCGCGGCCGCGACGCGCGCGTCGATCCCTGCGGGCAGCGGCACCACGCGCGCGGCCGGCGCGAGCCGCGCCTGCGCATAGGCGCCGTCGGGGCCCGCCACGCAGGCGACCCGCTCGCCGACCGCGAGACCGCTCACCTGCGCCCCGATCGCCTCGATCACGCCGGCGCTTTCGAGCCCCAGCCCCGACGGCAGCGCCACCTTGTGGGTGCCGCGCCGCACCAGAATGTCGCGATAGTTGACCGCGATCGCGGCGTTGCGGATGCGGACCTCGGTGGGCCCGGGCGCGGGCGTCTCGACGTCTTCGAGGCGCAGCACCTCGGGTCCGCCGGTGGCGTGGAAGCGGATGGCTTTGGTCATGGGAGACACGCGAATAGCGAATGGCGAACAGCGGATAGTTAGCCTACCATCCGCCACGCGCGCGTCGCTACGCGCGACTCGCGCCTCAAGCGAAGGACCCGATGTCCGATCCCGTCCCTGCGTTGACGCTCCAGTTCCTCGCCTGGGTGGCGGAGAGGCCGCGTACCTATGCGGACGCCATGGACGCGTGGCGCAGCACCTGCCCGCGGCTGTCGATCTGGGAGGATGCGATCCTCGACGGCCTGGTGGAATTCGACGGCGCCGGGACCCGCAACCAGTCGCGCGTGGTGCTGACGCGGCGCGGCCACGCCCGCCTGGTGGCGAGCCGGGACCCGCGCGACGGCAGTCGCGATCACCGGCGTCCCGT
This sequence comes from Xanthobacteraceae bacterium, assembly GCA_036270895.1. GTDB lineage: Bacteria > Pseudomonadota > Alphaproteobacteria > Rhizobiales > Xanthobacteraceae > JAVDCA01. Next base: position 5,635 of record DATBBS010000570.1, on the reverse strand, counting down.
CCTGAAGGTTTCGAGCGGATGGTGATGCGCCATCTCGTGATCGCGCTTGCGCTCGCGGCCGCGGCCGGCCTCGCGCTCCCGGCGAGCGCATCGTCGGCGCCCGCGCACCCCAAGCGGCCGGTCGTCCGTCCTTGGCACGGCTACGGTTTCCTGCCCGGCTACCGGTCGCCCCAGCGGATCGAGTGGGAAGATTACGTCGCCCGGTCGCGGCGTGGCCCCCAGTATTGGTATGGCTACCCGCGCTTCTACCGCGGCCAATGGAACGGCGGCGGCTTTGGTCCGTGCTGGACCCAGACGCCGATCGGACCGATCTGGAACTGCGGCCAGTAAGCGCCGGCACGCCTCCCGCGAGATGCGGCGTTGTTGCGCACCCGCCATGAAACGTCCCGTTTCAACCCCAATGGTCAGGCGGCATTAACTTTTTCAGTTCTTGTTGGATCGCACGACGCTTCCCGTCTGCTGCGAGGCCGCACGATGTTGAAAATCCGCTCGATCTCGGCGCGTGTCGTGCTGGCGATCACGCTCACGGTTGCGGCCGCCTGCGCCACATTGGCGGTCTTCTCGATCATCCAGCAGCAAAGCCTGACGCGGCTCGCCCTCGAGCAGGAATTGCAGACGCAATATCAAAGCGTGATCGCGGCGATCGACTACGAGGGACGCGTCGCGATGGCGGCCACCGGCGTGATCGCGGGCCTGCCGCCGCTCGCCGACGCCCTCGCCAAGGGTGACCGCGACGGCCTCCTGGCGCTGCTCGCCGGCTCGCACGCGGCGCTCAAGGCGCAGGGCTTTCCCTTGATGACCCTGTTTTCGCCGCCCGCGACGGGATTCTTGCGGCTGCACGACCCCAAGGCCTTCGGTGACGACGCCTCGGCGCGCCGCAAGACGGTGGTGACGGCGAATACCAAAGGCACGCCGATCGTCGGCGTCGAGAATGCGCGCGGGGGAGCGCTCGCGGTGTTCGCCATGACGCCGGTGATGCGCGACGGCAAGAGCCTCGCGGCGATCGATATCGGCATGGATTTCGGCAAGGCCTTCGCGGACCGCATCAAGCAACGGCTGGGCGTCGATCTGGCGATCCATTCCTTCGACGGCCAGAAATTCGCGACGGCCGCCAGCACCTTCGCGGAGCAGACCGCCGCGTCGCCGGAAGACCTGCAGAACGCCTTCGCGGGCACGCCGGTGAACCGCGAGTCCGAGATCGGCGGTCGCCCGGTCGCGATCCGGCTCGGCCTGATCAGGAATTATGCGGGCGAGCCCTTCGCGGTGCTCGAGCTGGTCAAGGACACCACCCAGTACCAGGCCGCCAAGGCGAGTGCGTTGCGCAACCTCTTGTCGGCCGCCGCCGTGATCCTGCTGCTGGCGGGTGTCGGGGCCTTCCTTCTGGGCCGCGGCCTGTCGCGTCCGCTCGCCGCCCTGACCGGAACCATGAACCGCCTGTCCGGCGGCGATACCGGCATCGCGATCCCGGGCCGACACCGCGCCGACGAGCTCGGCACCATGGCCAAGGCGGTCGAGGTCTTTCGCCAGAGCATGCTCGAGGCCGAGCATTTGCGCAGTGAGCAGACCGCGACCGAGGAGCGCGCCGCGACGCAACGCAAGACGGACATGCGCAGGCTGGCCGACCAGTTCGAGGCCGCGGTCGGCGAGATCGTCGGCGCCGTCTCCGCCGCCTCGGCCGAGCTGGAAGCGGCCGCGACCTCCATGAGCAGGACCGCGGAGAACACCTGCCGTCTCAGCGGCATCGTCGCATCCGCCTCCGAGGAAGCCTCGGCCAATGTCCAATCGGTCGCCGGCGCATCCGAGGAAATGATGTCCTCCGTCGGCGAGATCGGCCGGCAGGTCCAGCAGTCCAACCAGATCGCCGGCGAGGCGGTCGCGCAGGCGCAAAACACCGACGCCCGCATCGCCGACCTGTCGAAAGCGGCCGAGCGCATCGGGGACGTGGTCAATCTCATCACCTCGATCGCCGAGCAGACCAACCTGCTCGCCCTCAACGCCACCATCGAGGCGGCCCGCGCCGGCGAGGCCGGCCGCGGCTTCGCCGTGGTGGCGCAGGAGGTCAAGGCGCTCGCCGGCCAGACCGCCAAGGCGACCAACGAGATCGGCCAGCAGATCACCGGGATGCAGTCGGCGACCCAGGATTCGGTGACGGCGATCAAGGAGATCAGCGGCACCATCGGGCGGATCTCCGAAATCGCCTCCACCATCGCGGCCGCGGTCGAGGAGCAGGGCGCGGCGACCGCGGAGATCGCCCGCAATATCCAGCAGGCGGCGCACGGCACCACGCAGGTCGCCACCAACATCGTCGACGTGAACAAGGGCGCCACCGAGAGCGGCGTCGCCTCGGCGCAGATGCTGACCTCGGCGCGCATGCTCGCCAATGAAAGCAACCGCCTGAAGGTGGAGATGAACAAGTTCCTGTCCACCGTCCGCGCCGCCTGAGCGCGGAGGCAATGCGGCACCGGGCATCCGGATGCCGAACGGGCCGCGCGTCGGCCTATTTGTCCTCGGGCTGGATTTGCTGCTGTTGTTGGACGTTGTGGAGGTGTGGCGGCCGGTCGGGCGCCGCCGCCTCGTTGGCCTGCCCCATCAGCTCGATGGCCTTGTTGAGCAGGAAGCCGGACATTTCCTCGTCATCGGTCATGAGGGAGAGGCGCATGCAGATGTCGGCTTGCCGCCGGTAATACTCCGCGTTGACCACACGCACCTCCCGCCGGAACCACCACCCCACAATTCTGACTCAACTAAGTACGGTGCCGGACGTTCCGTCGGCTTGGGCATTATTTACGGTTGGGCGGTGTGGATCTACCGATGACCTGAATCGGCTGCGGCCTGGATCGCGCGCGGTCTCCTGATGGCCAGGCCCAGGCGGGCGCCAGGCGCTCATGACCTCGTTTCGCGCTTCAACCAGCGCGCCTTATTGCTGGATATTGCCCACTTATTCAGAAGTAGAACCAGACCGTCTGCGCGACCCAGTCGCCGGCCTCGTGGGCCAGCAGATAGTATTCGCCGGGGGGCAGGGCGGCGAGCGAGATGACGAGTGTTCCGCTGCCGCTCACCGTCGCGCTGGGCAGGAAGATCGAGCCGGAAATCCTGTCGACGAAGGCGATCTGGGTACTCGCCGGCAGACTGGAATACGCCACACTCACGGTCGTGGCCGTCTGGCCCGTGTAGTTGAGCGCCGCATTGGCGCTTCCGCCGGCGGCGAGCCACAACACGGCAGCGGCCGCCAGGCCGGTGCCCCGCAAATAAGAACGCATGGCGATCCTCCCGTGGGTGTTGACGACCATTAGTCGGCGGTGCGTCGGGAAGGTTCAGGTCCACGCATCGAATTGGCGGCAGGGAAAGGCGCATAGGGGCGAGGCCGCCAGCCGAGGCGGCCGCGCAGCGAAACAAGAGCGTCGTGGATACGTGTCTTATTTGGAAGGGCCGAGCGCCGACCAGCTCGCCTTGTCGCAGGTCGGTTGCACCGGGATCGCGGCGTCGGTCTGAAAAGCCTCGAGCGCGCTCATGGTCGCGTTGTCGAAGGTCCCGGTCGCTCCGGCCGGGCCGATCGAATAGCCGTTCGCGATCAGGGCAAGCTGCATGGCCTTCACCATGTCACCGGTGTTGCCGAGGCGGAGGGGTGCGATGGCCACGTGTGTACTCCCTGAAGTTGGCGTCAAAGGGTAGCACACGGTAGAATTGCGGAGAGCTGAAATCAAGACAGCGCTCACCACCGGTTAGGAACGGGGCCTGGAATTAGGCCGTTCACCGCCCGGGGGACTGTCCGAATTAGGATGTTTAGTCTGGCATCCGCCCCGCGATAAATTCCAGATAATCAGCAACCGCAGCCATCGGCGTGGCGCCAGCTATGCTACCCAATTGCACGTGTCTGAAACCGGAGCGAAGATCAAAAGCACGCATGATCGGAGTCGCCGGGATTTCTATTTTTGTCACTCCGGCTTGAACGAGCCTCCACAATATCTCCGCTTGAGCCTTCTGACAGCGCGCGGCGAAGAACGATACATAGTTGTCCTGGTGGCCGATCGTTAGTTCGACAAGCTTAGCGTCGACTTCTTGCGATCTTTGTCGGCGCAACTCCGCAGAGGAACTCATCACAGCTGGGTCGATCGCCATTACAGCATTAAGCCGCGAACTAAAGGCCTGTTCGGCGCTTCTGAGTTGACCCGTCAATTCTGAGACAACGCCTTTGAATTGGGCGTTAGAAAGCGTTGCGTATGCCGTTATCCTTTCCGCTTGTGGGGTCGGTATTTGATCGATTACGTCATTATCTCTGACAATTGTTGTCTCATGACCACGAACATCAAAAATGACCCGATCCTTGATCGGACCGACTATCCGGTTTCTTTCAACAATGGTGTTCTTCGCCCCGCCCAATTGAAACATCGCGTTAGATTGAGGTTGCTGTGCCTCGACTGAAGGGGCTGTTGGCTTCTGACCGACTGGTTCCGCAGCCGCTTTCGGCTTCTCAGCCACATGCGTCCAAATCGGTTGCCGAAAATACAGATGACCTGCCCATCCGAGGCATAAGACGCCTATCAAAAAAAGAAAAACGACTGGTAGCGACGGCTTCATTTCAGGCGCCAAAAATTCAATGAGCATCACCAAAATGCCTGCTGCCACGCCCGTCCATGCGACGGATTTAGGCATAACGGGCAATGCATATTGCAAGAACGGCAATAGCAGAGCCACGCCAAGTGCGAGATAGAACCCCTTGTCCATCGCAGGATCGTATCGTTCCAGAACAGACACCCCAGTGAAATTCGGACACTGCAATGAGGACACGGTGGGCCGACTTAGGACAGCGCCGTTCGCTGTATATATGTCCTAAGCGACCCCTAGGACTAGTAGTGGCAGATGCGAAAGCGCCAGATTTAGGGGTGTCTCGCACAAAAGAACATATTGCGAACCCAGAACAAATAGTGTACATTGATTCCTTGGAGTGGGGGCGCCGCATCCCGCGTTGTCGGCCCGCAGAATCATCGCCATAAGGAGGGTAGCAATGGCCCAGCCAGCCACGTTACGAGTCGTCGAAGGCGCCAACAGCATGGACAAGACCAAGGCGCTCGACGCAGCGCTCTCCCAGATCGAGCGGGCCTTCGGCAAAGGCTCGATCATGCGGCTCGGCAAGAACAACAACACGATGGACGTCGATACGGTGCCGACGGGCTCGCTCGGGCTCGACATCGCGCTCGGCATCGGCGGGCTGCCGCGCGGGCGGGTGGTCGAGATCTACGGGCCGGAATCCTCGGGCAAGACCACGCTCGCGCTGCACTGCCTCGCCGAGGCCCAGAAGAAGGGCGGCATCTGCGCCTTCATCGACGCCGAGCACGCGCTCGATCCGATCTATGCGCGCAAGCTCGGGGTCAATATCGACGACCTTTTGATCTCGCAGCCCGACGCCGGCGAGCAGGCGCTCGAGATCGCCGACACGCTGGTGCGCTCGGGCGCGGTCGACGTGCTGGTGATCGACTCGGTCGCGGCGCTGGTGCCGCGCGCCGAGCTCGAAGGCGAGATGGGCGACAGCCAGCCCGGCCTGCAGGCCCGCCTGATGAGCCAGGCGCTGCGCAAGCTCACCGCCTCGATCAACCGCTCCAACACCATGGTGATCTTCATCAACCAGATCCGCATG
>DATBBS010000569.1:0-9368 GCA_036270895.1 Xanthobacteraceae bacterium | reverse complement strand
TTACGGCACCAACGCGCCGACGGTGCGGCTGGAGGGCCTGACCATTGCGGGCCTCTGACGCCCTCGACCGCGCGGCGCTCGGCCGCCATCTGGTGTCTGCCATCCGCGAAGCGGGCGCGCTGGCGCTCAAATCCTTCAAGGTGCCGGTCAAGAGCTGGTTCAAGAGCGGCAACTCGCCGGTCTCCGAAGCCGACATCGCGGTCGACGCGCTGCTCAGGGAGCGCCTCGAGGCGGCCGGGCTCGCCTGCGGTTGGCTTTCGGAGGAGACCGAGGACGATCCCTCGCGTCTGACCGCCGGACAAGTGTGGATCGTCGATCCGATCGACGGAACCCGCGCCTTCCTGTCCGGCCTGCCCGATTGGTCGATCTCAGTCGCGCTGGCGCAAGCGGGGCGCCCGATCCTCGCGGCGATCTTCGCGCCAGTGGCGGGCGAGCTGTATCTCGCGAGCGCCGGCGGGGGCGCGACCTGCAACGATCGTCCGATCACGGCGACGGCCGGCGCCTCGCTGGCGGGCGCCCGCGTGGCCGGACCCAAGCGGTATATCGATGGGTTGTCGGCGATCGAGCCGACGCTGGTCGCGGTGCCGAAGGTCCATTCGCTGGCGCTGCGTCTCGCCTGGGTGGCGCAGGGCCGGCTCGACGTCGCCTTCACGGGAACCAACAGCCATGACTGGGACCTTGCGGCGGCCGACCTTTTGGTGCACGAAGCCCACGGCGCGCTGACCACGCTGGCGGGGGACGTCTTGACCTATAATCGGCCCACGCCGACGCATGACGCGCTTTTCGCCGCCGCAGGCGCGCGCCATCAGGCTCTGCGCGAATTGATGCGCGACGGTCGGCTCGTGTTCCGCTGAGGCGCCACCGCCGCGTGAAACCGAGGGCAACCCGATGGCGAGGGCTCCCGAAGCAAAACAGCTTCCTCATCTCGTGTTCGGCGGCGAGCTGATCGATCTCGACCGTGTGGAATTCAAGGATCTCGACAAAGTGGACATCGTGGGCATCTTTCCGAACTATGCGTCGGCCTATGCGGTCTGGAAGGCGAAGGCGCAGGCCAGCGTCGACAATGCCCATATGCGCTATTTCATCGTCCACCTGCACCGGCTGCTCGATCCGGACGAAGCCGCCCACCGGCGCAAACGCTGACGGTCGAACGCAATGGCGTTCATGAAGCGTTTCGCACGTTCGCGCCTGGTGCAGACGACCATCGGCGTCGTGGCGGCCGAATATCTGCGCCTGGTGTGGAACACCAGCCGCACCGTGCTCGAGCCGGCCGACATCTATGAGCGGATGATTCCGGATCTGCCGGTCATCATCGCGATGTGGCACGGCCAGCATTTCATGGTGCCGTTCATCCGCCGCGGCCATCCCGCCAAGGTCCTGGTCTCGCGCCACCGCGACGGCGAGATCAACGCGATCGCGGCGGCGCGGCTCGGCGTCGGCACCATCCGGGGCTCCGGGGATACCAGCGGCCGCTTCGATCTCAAGGGTGGCGTCGGCGCCTTCCAGGGCATGCTCGCGACGCTGCAAGAGGGATGCAGCGTCGCGCTCACCGCCGACGTGCCCAAGGTGGCGCGCGTCGCCGGCATCGGCATCATCAAGCTCGCCCAGCTTTCGGGCCGTCCGATTCTCCCCGTCGCGGTCGCCACCAGCCGGCGCAAGGTGCTCGACAATTGGGATCGCACCGCCATCAATCTTCCGTTCAGCCGGCTCGCCATGGTGGCGGGCGATCCCGTCACGGTGCCTGCCGACCCCGATGGTGCTACGCTCGAAGCCAGCCGCCAGACGCTTGAGACATGCCTCAATCGGGTGAGCGCGCGCGCCCTCGCGCTCGCCGATGGCCGGCCGGGAGAAAAGACAGTTGGCTGAACGCCTGCCGCTGACGCTTCGCGCCTATGCGCTGCTCACCGCGGCGGCGACCCCGTTCGCCCGACAGCTGCTGCGCCGTCGTCTCAACCGCGGCAAGGAGCATCCGCAGCGGATGGCGGAACGGCGCGGCGAGGCCGCGGTGGCGAGGCCGGCGGGCAGGCTCGTGTGGGTGCATGGGGCCAGCGTCGGCGAGCTGGTCGCCGCGATGCCGCTGATCGCGCGCATCCGCGCACAGGCGTTCAACATCCTGGTGACGACCGGAACCGTCACCTCGGCGGCGCTCGCGGAGAAGCGGCTGCCGCCCGGCGTCATCCACCAGTTCGTGCCGCTCGACGCGCCCGCCTTCGTGGCGAGATTCCTCGATCATTGGCGGCCGAATCTCGCCCTGCTGGTCGAATCCGATCTGTGGCCGAACACCATCATCGCCTGCGCGCAACGCCGTGTTCCGCTGATCGTCGTCAACGGCCGGCTGTCGGCGCGCTCGTTCGAGCGCTGGCGTCATTTCCCCGACACCATCGAGGCCTTGCTCAGCCGTCTCGACCTTTGCCTGGTGCGCACCCTCGCCGATGCCGAGCGCTTCGGCGCGCTCGGCGCGCCGCGCGTCACGACCACCGGCAACCTCAAGCTCGATGTGCCGCCGCTGCCGGCCGACGCGGGCAAGCTCGCCAGGCTGATCGCGGCGATCGGCGGCCGGCCGGTGGTCGCCGCGGCCTCCACCCATCCGGGCGAGGAGGCGGCGATCATCGAGGCGCAGCGGCGCCTCAAATCCAGCTTCCGCGGCTTGCTGACCATTCTCGTGCCCCGCCATCCCGAGCGCGGGGCGAGCGTTGCGAGCGCGATCGCGGCGTCCGGGCTCACCGCGGCGCTGCGGTCGCGCGACCAGCTTCCCCATGCGGGCACCGACATCTACGTCGCCGACACGGTCGGCGAGCTCGGCCTCGTCTATCGGGTCGCGCCCATCGTGTTCATGGGCGGCTCGCTGATCCCGCACGGCGGACAGAATCCGATCGAGCCGGCCAAATTCGGCGCCGCGATCCTGCATGGGCCGCATGTGTCGAATTTCGCCGACATCTACGCGGCGCTCGACGAGGCGCGGGGCGCCGAGATGGTGGCCGATGCGGGGCGGCTGGCGGTGCGCATCGGCGCCTGGCTCAAGGACAGCGAGGAACGCGCCCGGGTGGCGGCCGCCAGCAAGAAAACCGTCGATCTCCTGGGTGGCGCGCTCGAGCGCACGCTCGCCGCGCTCGAGCCCTATCTGATGCAGCTTCGTCTCGAACAGCGCGATGCGTGAGCCGTCCTTCTGGTGGGACGAGCCCGGGGCGCGCGCGCCCCCCATGGCGAGCCTGCTCGCCCCCTTGGGGGCGCTCTATGGCGCCATCGCGGCCCATCGCCTCAACCGAAACGGTGCGCGCGCGGGTGTGCCGGTCGTCTGCATCGGCAACCTGACGGTCGGCGGGGCGGGCAAGACCCCGACCGCGATCGCGGTCGCGCGGCTGCTGCAGGCCGCGGGGGCGCGTCCGGCATTCCTGACGCGCGGATATGGCGGACGGCTCGCCGGACCCGTCGTGGTGACGCCGGCGCACGGCGCCGCCGATGTCGGCGACGAGCCGCTGCTGCTCGCGCGGGTCGCGCCCACGATCGTGGCCCGCGATCGCGTGGCAGGCGCGCGCGCGGCGGAGGCCGCCGGCGCCGACGTCATCGTGCTGGACGACGGTTTCCAGAACCCGGCGCTCGCCAAGGATCTCTCGCTCATCGTGGTCGACGGCCGGCGCGGCCTCGGCAACCACAAGGTATTTCCGGCCGGACCCCTGCGGGCGCCGCTGTCGCGGCAACTCGTCAGCGCCCAGGCGCTCCTGGTCGTGGGCGAGGCGGGCGCGGCGGCGCGGGGCGCGATCGACGCGGCGCGGACGCGCGGACTGCCCGTGTTCGCGGGCCGCCTCGTCCCCGATTCGGCGACGGTCGCGGCGCTCGCGGGGCGCGCGGCATTCGCCTTCGCAGGCATCGCCGATCCGGAGAAATTCTTCGCAACGCTGCGGGGCGCCGGGATCGCGGTCGGCGCCGCGCAAGGTTTTCCCGACCATCACAAATTCAGTGCCGCGCAGGCGCAGGATCTCGTTGCGCGCGCCGAGCGCGCCCGCCTGGTGCTGGTGACGACCGAAAAAGACCTGGCGCGGATGCAGGGCGACGCCGCGCTGGCGGCGCTTGCGCGGCGCGCCACCGCGCTGCCGGTCGCGCTGGTCTTCGACGACGCGGGGTCGATCGGGCGGCTGCTGGCGAGGATGCGGGCGGCCTGACCGGGCCGTCCCGGGTGGGCCGTCAGGTGGTGCGGCCCGGATATAGCCGCTGCAACACTGCCTCCGGACCCGCATAGGGCTCCTGGCGCTCGACGCTCCAGTATTTCAGCTCCTCGAGCGGGATCGCCACCCCGGTAACGGCGCAACGCACGAAGGCGCCGGGCCGCAACACGCGGAAATCACCGTCGAGGTAGCGGACTTCCGCCTCTCCGGGAACCGAACGATTATCGAAGCGGTTGAGCACCTGCGAGTTCCTCACATGCCGGGCCGACGGGGGCGCGGCGCAGACGGCGCGGCAAACATGGCGCAACAAACATAATGCCTCCCGCCGGCCGGCGAAACCCTCGGACCCATCTTCCGATATGACGAAAATTGCCCACGCTTTCCAGTTTTTCCTGGTGGTATGATTTCACGCCTCCCCGTCCCGCCTCACGGACCGCATGCGAAACGCTCTGGCCATCGTCGTCTCGGTTGCGCTCGCGGCAGGCCTGGCGGTCGCCGCATCGCGGGCGGACGCCGCGCCGGCCGCCGCTCCCGAGACGATCGACATCCCGCGGGATGACGGCCCCCTCAAGGCCGTCGTCTTCCGTCCCGACGGCGCCGGGCCGTTCCCGGCGGTGGTCGGCATGCACGGCTGCGCAGGGCTCTTCAGCAACGGCGCAGTGGCGCTGCGCTATCGCGACTGGGCCCAGCATCTGACCAAGGCCGGCTTCGTGGTGCTCTATCCCGACTCCTATGGGTCGCGCGGGCTCGGCTCGCAATGCACGGTGCGCAATGGCGCGGTGCGCACCGACCGTGAGCGCGTCGCCGACGCCAATGCGGCCCGCCGCTGGCTACAGAAGCAGCCCTATGTCGAGGCCGACAAGGTGACGCTGCTGGGCTGGTCGAATGGCGGCATCAGCGTGCTGTGGGCCGTGCGCCGGCTGGCCGCCGCCCCCAAGGACGACACCGCCGACTTCCGCTCGGCGGTCGCGCTCTATCCGGGCTGCCGGCGACTCGACAACGCGGCCTGGAGCGCCCGCATTCCGACTCTGATCCTGATCGGCGCGGCCGACGACTGGAGCCCGCCGCAAGCCTGCCAGCGCATGGTCGCGGGCGCGCGCGGCCGCAGCGCCGGCACCTCCATCGTGGTCTATCCGGGCGCCTATCATGATTTCGACCACCCGAGCCGGCCGCTTCAGCTGCGCAGCGGCTACGCCTTCTCGTCCGACGGCTCCGGCAGGATCCACACCGGCACCAACGCGGCGGCGCGCGCCGACACGCTCAGGCGCGTGCCACAATGGCTCGCGCGGTGACGCCCATGCGGCCCCCGTTTCGCGCCGAGCATGTCGGCAGCCTCTTGCGCCCGGCGGCGCTGCTCGAAGCGCGGCGCCAATATGAGCGGCGAGAGATCACCCGCGAGCAATTGCGGGCATCGGAGGATCAGGCGATCGGCGAGGCGGTCGATCTCCAGGCGCGGCTCGGGCTTGGGCTCGCGACCGACGGCGAGTTTCGCCGCCGCTCCTACCACAGCTATTTCTACCGCAGGCTCGGCGACATCACGCCGGATGCGGTCGGCGGAGAGGCCGGCGGACCGGGCGGACGCGGCGCCCAGCCGACCGCGGTGATCAACAGCAGGCTGGCCTGGACGCAACCCATCCATGTCGAGGATTTCAAGCGCCTGGGCGCGCTCACCCGCGCGACGCCGAAGCTCACGATCCCGGGCCCTTGCGCGGTTCATTTTCGCGGTGGCGACGCCGCCGTCACGGCGCATGCGTATCGCGACGTCGACGAGTTCTGGGACGATACGGTCGCGGCCTTCCGCGCCGAGCTCCACGCGCTGGCGGCCGCGGGCTGCACCTATGTGCAGATCGACGAGACCGCCTTCGCCAAATTCGGCGACCCCGACGTGCAGGCGGCGCTCGCGGCGCGCGGCGACGACTGGTCGCGGCTAATCGACACCTATATCGGCGTCACCAACAGGATATTGCACGACCTGCCGGCGTCGCTCCATATCGGCATGCATCTGTGCCGGGGAAACCGCGGCGGCCACTGGCACGCCGAGGGCGGCTACGACGCCGTCGCCGAACGGCTGTTCAACCGGCTCGCCGTCGCGTTCTACTTCCTGGAATATGACAGCCCGCGCGCCGGCGATTTCTCGCCGCTGCGGCACGTCCCGCCGGGGAAGCATGTCGTGCTCGGCCTGGTGTCGACCAAGACGGCGGCGATCGAGCGCAAGGACGACCTGAAGCGCCGCCTCGATGCCGCCAGCCGGCATGTCGACCTCGCGCGCCTGTCGGTGAGCCCGCAATGCGGCTTCGCCAGCGTCGCCGAGGGCAATCCGATCCCGCCGCGCGCCCAGGAGGAAAAACTCAGGCTGATCGTCGAGCTCGCGCGTGAGGTCTGGGGAACCAACTGACGGGCAGGCCAGCGAGACAACCGCCGCCAAGGAGGCACGCCGTGACGAAGCGAACCGGATACATTCTCGCCGCTGTGGCGCTGTCCGCCATGACGCATGTCGCGAGCGCGCAAGCCGACGATCTTCTGCGGCTCGCGATCGGCCAGCGCGGATTGTGGGATTCCGCGATCGCGGAGCTCGGACAGGCGGCCGGCATCTTCAAGCAGCACGGACTGGAGCTGCAGGTGGTCTACACCTCCGGGGGTGGCGAGACCCAGCAGGCGGTGATCTCCGGCAGCGTCGACATCGGCGTGTCGGCCGGCTCGCTCGGCGTGCTCAGCATCTTCGCCAAAGGCGCCCCGGTGCGCATCATCGCGGGCGAGGCGACCGGGACTGCGGAATACTATTTCGTGAAGGCGGACTCGCCCGTCAAAAAAGATTTCAAGGAGGTGGCGCCGACCATGACGCTAGCCTATTCGACCAACGGCTCGGGCACCCACATCACGGCGCTGCGCTTCATGAAGGAGTATGGCTTCGCCGCCAAGCTCGTGGCGACCGGCAGCGTGCCGGCAACCTTCACGCAGGTCATGTCGGGGCAGGTCGATATCGGCTTCTCGACTCCGCCCTTCGGGCTCGATGCCATCGAGGCGGGAAAAATTCGCCTGGTCGCGCTCGCCAACGACCTCGCCAGCATCCGCACGCAGACGGTGCGGGTCACCATCGCGAATGCGGCCGACCTTGCGCGCCGGCCCGACACCTACGCCCGCTTCATCGCCGCCTACCGCGCCACCATCGACTGGATGTATGCGGGCGACGCCGCCATCCCGGCCTTCGCGCAATATGCCGGGATCTCGAACGCAACGGCGAAAACGGTGCGCGACCGCTTCTATCCGAAATCGATGCTGCAGCTCGACCAGGTCTCCGGCCTGGCGGAGCTGATGCAGGACGCGATCGCGTTCAAGTATATTCCGCAGGAGCTCACCCGGCCGCAGCTCGACGAATTGGTGCAGACCCGGGTGAAGCCGAAATAACGTTCGTCATTGCGAGCGAGACCGTAGGGTGGGTTGAGCGCAGCGAAACCCACCGTTGGTCATCGCATCCGTAACGCGTGATGGGTTTCGCTTCGCTCAACCCATCCTACGAAACCCCTCACCCCTCCAGCTTCGCGTCGAGCGAGATCTTGGCGTTGAGCACGCGCGAGACCGGACAATTCGCCTTGGCGCCGGCCGCGATCTCACCGAACTTCTTGGCGTCGATGCCGGGAACGCGCGCGCTGGTCTGCAGATCGACGGCTGAGATCGTCCAGTTGCCGGATACCTGCTCGAGCGTGACCGTGGCATTGGTGGCGAGCGTTTGCGGCGTGAAGCCGGCGCGGCCGAGCTCGGCCGCGAGCGCCATGGTGAAGCAGCCCGCGTGGGCGGCGCCGATCAGCTCTTCCGGGTTGGTGCCGATGCCGTTCTCGAAGCGCGTCGAAAAGGAATACTGCGTGTCCTTGAGGACGCCGCTCTGGGTCGAGATCGTGCCCTTGCCTTGCTTGAGGTCGCCGCTCCAGGCGGCCGAGGCGGTGCGTTTCATGGGTAAGGCTCCTGTTGCGAATGCCGATGCGGCGGCTGTTATGTGGCGTCGCCGGAACGGCCCGAAAAGGGCCGTCACGCCCCGAACAGGCTGCCCTGCCCGTCGCCGCCCGGGCGGCGCCTGGGCTTCGGCCGGACCGCATCGGCCGGCGGCTTCGCGTCATGGTGGTTGCCCGCGACGGCGTCCACGTGGCCGTCGTGGAACTCGATGTCGAGCCGCATCCCCGCCGCCACCGCGGCGGCGGCGCGCAACGGATGGCTGTCCGGCCCGCGCACCAGCGCGAAGCCGCGCGCCAGCACGCCCTGATAGGACAGCGCGGCGAGGAGCTGGCCGGCGCGCTCGATGCGGGCGGCGCGATGATCGATCAAGGTCAACGCCGCGCGGGCGGCGCGCTCCATCAGTGCCTTAAGCTTGTCTCGACTGTTCTTGATCAGTGTAAGGCGTGCCTCGGCATTGTACCGCAGGCTCGCGGCTAACCGCCCGGACGCCGCCATGAAGCGCTCGCGCCGACGCTCGACCTGTATCCGCAGCAATTGGGGATTGAGCCGTCCGACGATGCGCGAGAACGCGGTGTGGTGGACCTGCGCATTGGCCCGCAGCGCGCGCGGCAGCCGGTCGGCGCAGGCATCGAGGCGCTGGCGCGGAATGCTCAAGAGCGTTTCCCTCGTCGGCAGCGCGCGCGCGGCGGCGCGCAGCTCGGTGCGGCGATGCTCCTGCGCGCGGGTCCAGCAGGCGAGCGTCTGGCGCGCAAAATTGTTGACGCGCGCGATCAGCTCGCTTTTCACCGGCACCGCGATCTCGGCGGCCGCGGTCGGGGTCGGGGCGCGCCGGTCGGAGGCGAAATCGATCAGCGTCACGTCGGTCTCGTGTCCCACCGCCGAGATCAGCGGGATCATGCTGTCGGCGGCCGCGCGCACAACGATTTCCTCGTTGAAGCTCCACAGGTCCTCGATCGAGCCGCCGCCGCGGGCCACGATCAGGAGGTCCGGCCGCGGGATCGCGCCGCCCTGCGGCAGCGCGTTGAAGCCGCGGATCGCCGCCGTCACCTCCTCGGCCGAGCCGTCGCCCTGCACCCGCACCGGCCACACCAGCACGTGGCGCGGGAAGCGGTCGGCGAGCCGGTGCAGGATGTCGCGGATCACCGCGCCGGTCGGCGAGGTGACGATGCCGATCACATCCGGCAGGTAGGGCAAGAGCTGCTTGCGCGCCTCGTCGAACAGGCCTTCGGCGGCGAGCTTCTTCTTGCGTTCCTCCAA
>DATBBS010000568.1:0-3405 GCA_036270895.1 Xanthobacteraceae bacterium | reverse complement strand
CCCCCCCCCCCCCCCCCCCCCCCCCGTCTCCGCGAGTCTGCGCGCTGGGGGACGCCCCCTCACCCCCACCCTCTCCCCGCAGGCGGGGAGAGGGAGCCTTCAGTGCGTGCGGAGAGGGCGTCGCCTCCACACTGGCGACCGCTCCTCGCCCATAGACGTGCAGCCCGTCTTTGATCGCCAGATCCTTGAGGTCGCACAGCCAGGCGTCGATGCGGCGCAGTGCTTCGTCGGGCGCGCCGTCCGCGATGACGCCGGCGTCGCGCGCAAGGCCGGTGCGCTGCGCGGTCTCGACGATCAGGCGCGCCAGGCGCTCGCGCCGGCGGCGGTCGAGGCCGTCGGCCTGGGCGTATTCGTCGACCAGCCGTTCGAGGTCGCGCGCGTCCGCCGACAATTCCGTTCCGACCAATGGCGGCGGCAGATGGCCGATGGTCACCGCGGCGAGGCGACGCTTGGCCTGCGCGGCCTCGCCCGGATTGCTGACGATGAACGGATAGAAAACCGGCAGCGGCCCCACAACGGCTTCGGGGAAACACGACGCGGTGAGCGCGACCGCCTTGCCGGGCAGCCATTCGAGCGTGCCATGCGCCCCCATATGGACCAGGGCGTCGGCCTTCGCGGTGTGCTGGAGCCAGAGCCCGAAAGCGAGGAGCGCGTGGCGCGGCGGCAGCGCCGGATCGTGATAATCGGCGCGGCGCTCATGAACGCGTCCGCGGTCGGGCGCGAGCGCCACCAGGATGTTGCCGAAGACGCGCGCCCGGAAACGGAATGTGCCGTCGCGCGCATCGGGATCGTCGGCGGGCGCGCCCCAGGCCGCGTCGATGCGCTCGGCGACGCTTGGCGGGAGCCGCGCCAGCATGCCCGCATAGGCGTCGATCGACAGCGTTGCGTCGTCGTCGCCGCGCGCCAGCGCATCGATGAGCGCGCGCGACGTCGGCGGCGTCTCGCCGACCGCGTAGCCGGCGTCGCGCAAATCATCGAGCAGCGCCAGCACGCTCGCCGGCACGTCGAGACCGACCGCGTAGCCGGTGCGGCCCGGTGCGCCCGGATAATCCGGCAGCAGGACCGCGACCCGTCGGTCGTTGCGCGGCGTCGCGCGCAGCCGCACCAGCGCGGCGACGCGGTCCGCCACCTTATCGATGCGATCGGGCTCCGGCCGGTTGGCGAGCGCCGTGAAGGCGAGTCCCTCATGGGCCGGCAGCGGAGACTTGAACGCGATGGCGCCCGCGAGCAGGCGGCCGTCGAGCTCGGGCAGCACCACGTGCATGGCGAGGTCGGCGGCGCCGAGCCCGCGCGGGCTCTCCGCCCAGGCGGCGCGCCGCGTGGTCGCGATCACGGCCTGCAGCACCGGCGTCTCGGCATCGTCGAGCGGGCCCGGCGCGCCCGGCTCGCCGCCGGCCGCAAATCCGGTCGTGGTGATGATGACGGCGGGAGCGAGCCGGCGCAACGCGGCGCGCATGAAGGCGACGGCTTCGGCGTCCTTGAGGCTCGGCACCATGAGGGGCGCGCCCGCGATCCCGCGCGCCGCGAGCGCCGCGCACAGCGCGTCGATCGGCGCCATGTCGGCGGCGAGCAGCATCGAGCGATAGAAGACGATCGGGACCACGGGCCGGCCCGGGGCGAGCGCGGCCGCCAAGCGATCGAGATCGACCGCCCCCACGTCCGGCAGGTAGCCGGCGAGCCGCGGCACGGGATGCGGCGCCGGCGCCTCGCAGACTGCGCCGGCATGGCGCGCCAGCCGGCGCAGCAAGGCGGCGAGATTGTCGCGTCCGCCCTCGCGGAAGAAGCGCAGCAGCGTGGCGAGCTCGTCCGGCGGCAGCGTCGAGGCCGCGGCCAGGCGCGGATCGTCGCGATCCTCGCCCGGCAGCAGCGCGAGCGCGATGCCGCGTTCGCGTCCCAGCGCGGCGAGCCGCTCGATGCCGTAGCGCCACCAGTCGAGGCCGCCGAGCAACCGCACCACGATCACCTTGGCGTGCTGGCCGACGCGCTCGACCCACAGGTCGACCGACATCGGATGCTTGAGGTCGCGCAGCTGCGCGAGCCGCACGCTCGGCAGCGTGTCGCGCTCGATCGCCCAGGCGGCGGCGAGGCCGGCGAGGTCGCTGTCGGCGAAGCTCAGCACCGCGATGTCGCCCGGCGGCTGGCCGAGATCGACCGGCTCGACGGTCTCGTCGAGCGACGTGGAGCTGGTCGCCAGCAGGTGCATGAATCAGCCTGTCAGCGTGCGGGTGATGGCGGCGCGGTCGATGCCCTTCAGTCCGATCACCACGAGCTGGCCGGCGCGTTTTTCGCTGGCCGCCCAGGGCCGGTCGTAATGATGCGCCACGCGCGGTCCGACCGCCTGCACCAGGAGTCGCATCGGCTTGCCGGGCACCGCCGCGAAGCCCTTGATGCGCAGCACACCGTCGCGCTCGGCGGCCGCCGAGACACGCGCCGCGAGCGCGGCCGGATCGGCGATCTCGGGCAGCGCCACCACGAAGCTCGCGAAATCGTCGTGGTCGTGCTCCTCCTCGTTGTCGTGATGGGTGCGGCGGTTCTCGATGTCGTTCTCGGTGGCGACGCCGAGGCCGAGCAGCGCGGCCGGGTCGACCTTGCCGTCCGCCACCGTGACGATCTTGACGGCGCGCGGGAGCGCCTTGGTGATGGCGGCGACCGCCGTGGCGAGGCCGCCGTTCCCGATGAGGTCGCATTTGTTGAGCACCACCAGGTCGGCGCAGGCGATCTGGTCGCCGAACACCTCCTCGATCGGATCGTCGTGGTCGAGCGCGGTGTCGGCGACGCGCTGGCGCGCGAGGGCGTCGAGATCGGCGGCGACGCGGCCATCGGCGAGCGCCGCGCCGTCGACCACCGCCACCACCCCGTCGACCGTCACCCGGCTCTTGATCGAGGGCCAGTGAAAGGCCTGCACCAGCGGCTTCGGCAGCGCGAGCCCGGACGTCTCGATCACGATGTGCTCGACCGCGGGCCGCAGCCCCAGGATGACGTCGAGCGCCGGCACGAAGGCGTCGGCCACCGTGCAGCACAGGCACCCGTTGGCGAGCTCGACGATATTCTGTTCCGGGCAGGCCGCGTCGCCGCAACCCTTGAGGATCTCCCCGTCGATACCGACATCGCCGAACTCGTTGACGATGATGGCGAGCCGCCGGCCCTGCGCATTCGCCAGCACGTGACGGATGAGCGTCGTTTTGCCGGCGCCCAGAAAGCCGGTCACGATCGTGCAGGGCACGCGCGCCGCTGCGGCAGTTTCCGTCGTCGATATCGTCATGAGGTTTCCTCCTGGAAGTCGAGCGGCGGCACGCGGGCGATGAGGCCGCGCTTCAGCGGCTCGGGCCGGCCGCGCCATGGCATGATGCCGTCGGCGGCGCCGGCGAGCAGGCGCGCGCCCTCGACCAGCGCGGCCGCGCCGCC
>DATBBS010000567.1:0-3506 GCA_036270895.1 Xanthobacteraceae bacterium | reverse complement strand
CGCCGGCGGCCTCGCCGCCGTTCTGGCCGGCCGCTCGGACCAAGCGCCGCCGCCGCCGCCGGTCGTGCAGATCGAAACCATCCAGGTTCTCGTCGCCCAGAAAGACATCGGCATGGGGATGGCGCTGTCCGCCCAGGACCTTCAATGGCAGACATGGCCGGCAAGCGCCTCCAATCCGGCCTTCATCCGCCAGAACGAGCGTCCCAACGCCATCGAGCAATATGCCGGGGCGATCGTGCGTGTCCCGATGGCGGCGGGCGAGCCGGTCCGCGACAACAAGATCATCAAGGCCAAGGGCTCGGGCTACATGGCGGCCATCCTGCCGTCCGGGATGCGCGCCATCTCGACCGAGATCTCGCCCGAGACCGGCGCCGGCGGCTTCATCCTGCCCAATGATCGCGTCGATGTGATGCTGTCCCGCCGCGACCGCGAAGCCGAGAAAATGACCGGCGTGGAGTCCCACATCGCTGAAACGATACTGAGCGACGTGCGTGTCCTCGCCATCGATCAACTCGTGCAGGAGAAGGACGGCCAACGCGTCGTGGTCGGCAAGACCGCGACCCTCGAGCTCCCGCAACGCAAGGCGGAGTTGCTGGCCGCCGCGCGCCAGATGGGCACGCTGTCGCTCACGCTGCGCAGCATCGTCGACGCCAATGCGCCCAATCGCGACACGCCCGAAGACGATGAATCCAAAACACGCAACCGCATAAATACCGTCCGATTCGGGGTCTCGACCTCGGTCATGACCAAATGACGTTTCTGGAAAGGGCTCGCGACATGGCGCACAGAGCGTTGGCGAACGGGGCAATGGTCCGCACCATGGGGCTGGCGGCGATCGCCGCTATCGCCGCGCTTTCGTTCGATCGCGCCCCCGCCGCGGAGCTGCGCTCCGACGCGAGGGCGCCTGCCGTACAGGTGGTCGCGAGCGAGGCAGGCTCCAGCTTCGTGCCGCTCGGCGTCGGCAAGTCGGTCGTGATCGACCTGCCGGCGGACGTCAAGGACGTGCTGGTCGCGGATCCCAAGATTGCCAATGCGGTGATCCGCTCGGCGCGGCGAGCCTATCTGATCGGCGTCACGGTCGGCCAGACCAGCGTGTTCTTTTTCGATGCCGACGGCCGTCAACTTGCGGGGTTCGACATCGCGGTGACGCGCGATCTCAATGGCGTGCGCGCGGCGCTGCGGCAGATGTTTCCGGACGCCGATCTGCGCATCGAAGGCGTCGGCGACGGCGTGGTCCTGACGGGCAGCCTCTCGAGCCCGATCGAAGCGCAGCAGGCTTTCGATGTCGCGACGCGGCTCGCCGGCGACAGCAAGGTCGTCAACGGCATCGTGGTGAAGGGCCGCGACCAGGTCATGCTCAAGGTGACCGTCGCGGAAGTCCAGCGCGACATCGTCAAGCAGCTCGGGATCGATCTCAACGGAACGGCCGGGCAGGGCAGCGCGGTGCTAAATTTTGCCACCGCCAATCCGTTCACGGCATTCGGCCAGGCGTTGTCGGCCAGCAACTTCACCGGCCAGTTCCAGAGCGTGACCGCCACCCTCAAGGCGATGGAACGCGCCGGCGTGATCCGTACGCTCGCCGAGCCGACGCTGAGCGCAATTTCGGGCGAGAGCGCGACGTTTCTTGCCGGCGGCGAGTTTCCGATCCCGGCAGGCTTGAGCTGCGACACGACGAAATCGCCTCCGGTCTGTCAGGCGCAGGTCGATTTCAAGAAGTTCGGCGTCAGCATGAGCTTCACGCCGGTCGTGATGTCGGAAGGCCGCATCAGCCTCAAGGTCATGACCGAGGTTTCCGATCTGTCGAGCGATAACGCGCTTGCGCTGTCGGTTCCGGGCGCGAATGTCACCATTCCGTCGATCCGGGTCCGCCGCGCCGACACCACCGTCGAGATCCCTTCGGGCGGCGCTCTGGCGATGGCCGGCATGATCCAGGAACAGACGAGATCGCAGATCAACGGAATTCCCGGCCTGCAGCAGATTCCGGTCCTGGGCGCATTGTTCCGCAGCCGCGACTACGTCAATCGCCAGACGGAGCTGATGATCCTCGTTACCCCCTATGTGGTGCGCGCAGTCGCCCAGAAGGATCTGTCGCGGCCGGATGACGGCTTCGCCGATGTGTCCGATCCCTCGCAGATTCTGCTCGGGCGCCTCAACCGCATCTATGGGGTGGCGGGCAGCGCCGCGCCGCGCCGCGCCTATAGCGGCAATTTCGGTTTCATTCTCGATTGACGACCTGGGACGAGGAGACGAGTGCAATGAGTTCGCCACTTCGGACGACGGCCCTAGGGCGCGGCCAGGCGGTCCGGCTTGCCGCGATCGTTCTCCTCGCCACGACGCTCGCCGGCTGCTACGCCGCGCGCGAAACCGTCGAGATCACGCCGACCGACTACCGGCAGCGGCACCCGATCGTCGTGCAGGAGCGCAGCAGGACGGTCGAGATATTCGTCGGCGCCAATCGCGGAGGGCTCACGCCGGCGCAGCGCGCCGACGTGCTCGCTTTCGCGCGCGCCTGGACCCGCGAGGCCACCGGCGGCGTCGTCATCGACGTGCCGGTCGGTACGGCGAATGAGCGTGCCGCCGTCGAATCGTCGCACGAAATCCAGTCGATACTCGGCGCCGCCGGCCTGCCGGCCGCCGGCATAGCGGTGCGTCCCTATCGACCTTCCGATCCGGCACGGCTCGCCACCGTCCGAATCAACTATCCCCGCATGGCCGGCGAGGCGGGGCCGTGCGGCCTCTGGCCGAACGATCTCGGATTGAGCGAGTGGAAGGTCCAGACGGAGAACCGGCCCTACTGGAATCTCGGATGCGCGACCCAGCGCAACCTGGCCGCGATGGTGGACAATCCCGCCGACCTCACGCAGCCGCGCGGCGAGACGCCGACTTACTCGGCCCGGCGCAGCGTCGTGCTCGACCACTATCGCAAGGGCGATTCCACCGCCACCACTTATCCGAATGCGAACGCGGGCAAGATCAGCGACGTCGGCCAATGATGAAATATTCCCTGAAGGAAACCGAACCCGGCGAGATGCCGCCCGAAGCGGTCGAGCGCGAAGACTATATCGCGCCGGCGCCGCGCGTCTCTGTCCAGGCGTTCTGCGCGACCGCCGAGACCGCCGCGTCGGTGCAGGCGGCCGCCGAAGACCGCCGCATGACCAAAGCCCATCTGCGCGTCCAAATGGGCGGCGTCGCCGCCGCGGCGGAGGCCTATCGCAGCTCGCCGACGCCCAATGTCATCCTGCTCGAAAGCGATACGCGCGGCGAGGATATCCTCGCCGGCCTCGACGAGCTTTCCGAGGTGTGCGACGAGGGCACCAGAGTCGTCGTGATCGGGCGTTTCAACGATATCGTCCTCTATCGCGAGTTGATCAGGCGCGGCGTCAGCGAATACCTCATGGCCCCGGTGCTCCCGATCGACGTGGTCGGCGCGATCTGCGGCCTTTTCTCGGCGCCGGACGCCAAGCCCGTCGGGCGCGTCATCGCGGTCGTCGGCGCCAAAGGCGGCG
>DATBBS010000566.1:0-1899 GCA_036270895.1 Xanthobacteraceae bacterium | reverse complement strand
GGGCGCACGCCGCTCGCCCCGGTGACCGCCGGCGTCGCCGCGTCACAACGAATTGCCGGTTGAGGGCGGACCCACGATGGACGACCAGACCAATATCCGATGGCCCGACACGATCTACGACCACTTCCGGCGGGTCGGGATTCGCCAGGTCGGTTACGTGCCGGATGCGGGACACAGCCGGCTGATCGAGCTCGTCGGCAAGGACCCCGACATCACCGACGTGGTGCTCACCACCGAGGAGGAAGGGATCGGGCTCGTGGCCGGCGCGCATCTCGGGGGCCAGCGCGCCGCCCTGCTGATGCAGAGCAGCGGCGTCGGCAACTGCGTCAACATGTTCTCGCTGATCCGCAACTGCGGCTTTCCCTGCCTGGTGCTGGTGACCATGCGCGGGGAGTTCGCCGAGTTCAATCCGTGGCAGGTGCCGATGGGCTCGATCACCGAGCCGGTGCTCAAGCTCGCCGGATTCCTCACCTACCGGGTCGATGAGCCCGACGAGATCGACGAGGTGGTGGGAGCCGGCTGCGACATGGCCTTCGACGGGGACCTAGCGGTCGCGATCCTGCTGTCGCAACGCCTGATCGGCCGCAAGCGGTGGACCAAATGAGGGCGCGCCAGGCGCAGGGAGAGAGCGCGATGCTGGAACGGCGCAAGCTGGTCAAGGAACTGCTCGCCGATCGCGGCGACCTCATGGTGATCTGCGGACTCGGGTCGCCGACCTATGACGTGGCGGCGGCCGGCGATCATCCGCTCAATTTCTATCTCTGGGCCGCCATGGGCGGCGCCGCCATGATCGGGCTCGGGCTGGCGCTCGCCAAGCCCGCGCACCGCGTGGCGGTGATCACCGGCGACGGCGAGGCGCTGATGGGCATGGGCGCCCTCGCCACCATCGGGGTCCGGCGCCCGGATAATCTAGTGATCGTCGTGCTCGACAATGGCCATTACGGCGAGACCGGCATGCAGGCGAGCCACACCAGCGGCGGTGTCGACCTGTTGGCGGTCGCAAAAGCCTGCCGGTTTCGCGACGCGCTCACGCTGTCCGAGCCCAAGCAGGTCGCCCATGTGCGGGATCTCTTGCACACGGGCAAAGGCCCGATCCTGGTGAGCGCCCGGATCTCGAATGCCGACACCCCGCGCGTCCTGCCGACCCGCGACGGACATGCGATCAAGCTTCGCTTCATGCAGGCGGCGAATGCGTAGCACGTCTGTCATTGCGAGCGAAGCGAAGCAATTGCGCGGCGCGCAACCGGCGGAGATTGCTTCGTCGGGCTTCGCCCTCCTCGCAATGACGAACCTCACCGGTCTCCCAGCGGCCTGCCCTCCTGCTCGCGGATCGCGCGCAGCACCGCCTCGGCGGTCAACGGCAGCGACGTGAGCCGCACCCCGATGGCGTCGTGGATCGCGTTGGCGATCGCGGGCGAGACCCCGAATGTGCCGGACTCGCCCAGGCCCTTGGCGCCGAACGGGCCGTTCTGCTGGGTCGCCGCCACCAGCGTGTTCTCCATCGGCGAGATATCGAGCATGCCCGGGATCTTGTAGTCGGCAAGCGACGCATTGGTGACCTGGCCGCCGTCGAGCAACATCTCCTCGAACAGGGTAAAGCCGAGCTGCATGATGGCGGCGCCCGACAGCTGCGTGCGGGCGATGGCGGGGTTGATAGGCGTACCGGCGTCGGCCGCGTTGATGAGCCGCAGCACCCATGTGCGGCCGGTCTCGATGTCGACCGCGACCTCGGCGCCCGCTCCGCCGATCATCCAGAATGGCGTCACGTTGGCCGACTGGCCGGTGGCCGGATCGGGCGACGCGTAATCCGGAATGTAGCTGCCGGTGCCGATCACGTTGCCGGCCTGCATGCCGTAGCGTTTCTTGAACACCTCGGCGACCGGGACATTGCTCCCCTCC
>DATBBS010000565.1:0-3222 GCA_036270895.1 Xanthobacteraceae bacterium | reverse complement strand
TCCACCTTCCCCCGCATCGCCTCGGTGCGGGTCACCGTCCATAAGCCGCATGCGCCGATCGCGGCGATCTTCAACGATGTCGGCGTGACCATCCTGCGCAAGCGCCGTGGCTGAAGCGCTGATCGCGCTCGGCGGAAATGTGGGCGATGCGCGCGCAACCCTCGACCGCGCCGTGGCGATGTTCTGCGACGGAGACGCCGTGACCCTGCGGGCGCGCTCGTCCGA
Organism: Xanthobacteraceae bacterium; assembly: GCA_036270895.1. Lineage (GTDB taxonomy): Bacteria > Pseudomonadota > Alphaproteobacteria > Rhizobiales > Xanthobacteraceae > JAVDCA01. The sequence goes on along the minus strand of DATBBS010000565.1, from coordinate 2,997 downwards.
CTACCTCACGCCGCCATGGGGGGTGGAGAACCAGCCGTCCTTCGTCAATCTCTGCCTTGCGGTCACGACCGCGCTGTCGCCGCGCGACCTGCTCGCAAGGGCTCAGCGCGTCGAGCGGGCGTTGGGGCGCGACCGCGCCAGGGAGCAGCGCTGGGGGCCGCGCCCGGTCGATATCGACCTGCTCGCGTATGACGACGTGGCGTTGCACGAACCGGATCTGGTGCTGCCCCACCCGCGCCTGTTTGACCGGGCCTTCGTTCTGGTCCCGCTCGCCGAGATCGCGGCCGACCGCCTGATCGCCGGAATCCGCGTGCGGGAGGCGCTGACCCGGCTCGACACGGCCGGCATCGAGCGGCTGCCGCCCCGGGAGGCGTTCTCAGGCTAATTACGCATTGGTTCGACCGGCGTCCCGTGGCATTTTCCCTCCATGTCCGACGACCTGACCCTCGGAGCCGAATTTCCCGCCGCCACCCGTGAGAGATGGCTCAAGCTGGTCGACGGCGTGCTCAAGGGCGCGCCCTTCGACAAGAAGCTGGTCAGCCGGACCTATGACGGGCTGCGGATCGAGCCGCTTTACGAGCGCGCGGCCAGCGCCGTGCCGGTCGCCGGCAGGACGCCGGGGGTGGCCTGGACCCTGCTGCAGCGGGTCGACCATCCCGATCCGGCCGTCGCCAACGCGCAGGCGCTGGAAGACCTGGAGAACGGCGCGAACGGGCTGACCCTGGTGTTCGCCGGGTCGGTCAGCGCGAACGGCTACGGCCTCGACCCGTCACCCGCGACGCTCGCGCGCGCGCTCGATGGTGTCAGGCTCGAAACCGGCATCACCATCGACTTCAACCTCAGCCCGCCGACCCGCGATGCGGTCCGGCATTTCGCAGGATTGGTGAAAGGCCGCGGGCTTTCGCCCGCATCCGTCAACATGCGCGCCAGCATCAACCCGATCGGCGGCTTCGCCGCCTCGGGCGCGAGCCCGCGTCCCTGGGCCGCGCTTGCGCAGGGCTTTGCCGCAATGGTCCGCGAATTGGCGGAGCAGGGTTTTGGCGGGCCGTTCGCGGTCGCGGACGGTCGCATCATCCATAACGCGGGCGGCTCGGAAGCGCAGGAGCTGGCCTTCGCGATCGCAAGCGCCGTTGAGTATCTGCGCGCGCTGACGGCGACCGGCATGCCGCTCGATGCGGCGCGCCGCATGGTCTATTTCCGGCTGTCCGCCGACGCCGACCAGTTCCTCACCATGGCCAAGTTCCGCGCGCTGCGCAAACTGTGGGCGCGGGTCGAGGAAGCCTGCGGCGTCGCGCCGAAGGCAGTCTATGTGGCGGCAGAGACGGCGTGGCGCATGATGACCAAGCGCGATCCCAACGTGAACATGCTGCGCCTCACCATGGCGGTCGCAGCCGCCGGTCTTGGCGGCGCCGACAGCATCACCGCCTTGCCGCATACCGCGGCGCTCGGCCTGCCCGACGCGTTCGCGCGCCGCATCGCGCGCAACACGCAGCTCATCCTGCTCGAGGAATCGAATCTCGCGAAGGTCGCGGATCCGGCCGCCGGCTCCGGTGCGATCGAGGACATCACAGCGAAGATGTGCGCCGCCGCCTGGTCGCTGTTCCAGGAAATCGAAGCGGCGGGCGGCGCCTGGGCGGCGCTCGAGCAGGGTCTGATCCAGGGCAAGGTCGCGGCCGTGCGGGCGCAACGTCTGCAAGCCGTAGCTCACCGGACGGACGCGCTCACCGGCACGAGCGATTTTCCCGATCTTCACGAAAGCCCGCCGGCCGTCCTCGATGTCGCGGAAATCGTCGCGCCGAAAGAGGCCGCCGTGGCGGTCACCATCGAGCCCTTGCGGCGCATCCGCCTCGCCGAGCCGTTCGAGCGCCTGCGCGAGGCGTCCGACCGCATCCTGGCGCAGCGCGGAGCGCGGCCGAAGGTCTTTCTCGCCAATCTCGGCAACCTGTCCGACTTCACCGCACGGGCCACCTTCGCGAAGAATTTCTTCGAGGCCGGCGGCATCGAGGCGGTGACCAACGACGGCTTCGCGAGCCACGACGCGATGGCGGCGGCATTCAAAGCCTCGGGCGCGAAGCTCGCCTGTCTGTGCGGGTCCGATGAGGTCTATGCCAAGGAGGCGATCGAGGCTGCCAAAGCGCTCGCGGTCGCCAGTCACGTCTATTTGGCGGGACGGCCGCGCGAGCTTGAATCCAGACTCAAGGCGGCGGGCGTCGGCACCTTCGTGTTTGCCGGATGCGACGCCCTGGCGACGCTGAGCGCGGCGCATGATATCCTGGGAGTCGGTGCTTGACCGTCGCATGTACGGCCGCAAGCCCATGAATGAGCCAAAGCGATGAGTCGGATTCCGGACTTTACAACCATCGACTTTGCGAATGTCGCGGCGGCCCCGGCTTCCGGCGCAGCCGCCCCCTGGCTCACGCCCGAAGATATTCCGGTTAAGCCGGCCTATGGCCCCGACGACCTCGCGGGTCTCGACTTCCTCGATAGCTACCCCGGCATCGCGCCCTACCTGCGCGGCCCCTACCCCACCATGTATGTCACCCAGCCGTGGACCGTGCGCCAATACGCCGGCTTCTCGACGGCGGAAGATTCCAATGCCTTCTACCGGCGCAATCTCGCTGCCGGCCAGAAGGGCCTGTCGGTCGCCTTCGACCTGCCCACCCATCGCGGTTACGATTCCGACCATCCGCGGGTGGCGGGCGACGTCGGCATGGCGGGCGTCGCCATCGATTCGATCTACGACATGCGCACCCTTTTCTCCGGCATCCCGCTCGACCAGATGTCGGTGTCGATGACCATGAACGGCGCGGTGCTGCCCGTGCTGGCGCTCTATATCGTGGCGGCGGAGGAGCAGGGCGTCGCGCCGGAAAAGCTGTCCGGCACGATCCAGAACGACATCCTCAAAGAATTCATGGTGCGCAACACCTACATTTATCCGCCCGCCGCTTCGATGCGCATCATTTCAGACATCTTCGCCTTCACGTCGGCCCATATGCC
>DATBBS010000564.1:0-7332 GCA_036270895.1 Xanthobacteraceae bacterium | reverse complement strand
GCCGACGCCGCGGTCGGCTTCGTGTCCGGCATCCTGGGCGGGATCGGCGGCTATTCGGGCGTTCTGACCACCATCTGGACCCAGCTGCGCGGCTGGCCGAAAGACGTCGCGCGCGGCGTCTATCAACCCTTCATCCTGGTCATGCAAATTGCTACGTTGCTGGCCGCCGGCTTCGCCACGTTCGATCCGTTCGCACTGGTGCTGATCGGCGCCGCGCTGCCGGCCCTGCTCGCGGGAGCCTGGCTCGGCTGGCTCGCCTTTGGGAGGCTCGACGAGCGTCGTTTCCGGCAGGTGCTGGCGGCGATGATCATCGGCTCCGGCGCGACCCTCGTGTTTTAGGAGATTGACGCCATGCAGCTCGATCCGAACGAGGTCGAAGAACTCGCCAAGGCGCTTTATGTGCGCGCCCTCAAGCTCCTGCCGCCGGACATCAAGCAGGGCTTCGAGCGGCTGACGCGAAGCGAGACCGACGCGACCGCCCGCACCGTCCTCGCCACCATGGTGGAGAACATCGCGGTTGCGGAGCGCACCAACAATTTGTTGTGCCAGGACACGGGAATCCCGATCTACAACGTCACCATCGGGCGTCATGTCGAGCTCGACGGCGTCGCCATGACGGCCGCGATCCGCCGTGGCTGCGAGCGCGCGACCCGCGAGCATCCGTTGCGGTCCTCGGTGGTGCATCCGATCACCCGCAAGAACGAGCAGACCTCCTGCGGCATCCGCATCCCGATCATCAATATCGAATTCGACGAGCGCGACGAGACGGTGGCGATCGAGATGATCCCGAAGGGCTCGGGCTCCGAGAATGGCTCCTTCCTGCAGATGCTGATCCCGGCGGACGGCGCCGGCGCCGTCAAGCGCTTCGTGATCGACCGCGTGATCGAATGCGGCGGCCGCGTGTGCCCGCCGACCATCGTCGGCGTCGGCATCGGGGGAACCTCCGATCTCTGCATGCATCTCGCAAAGATCGCCGCGACCCGGCCGCTCGGCACCACCTGCTCCGAGCCCGAAGGCGCCAAGATCGAGGCGGAGCTGAGCGAGGCGGTGAACGAGCTCGGTATCGGCCCGCAGGGGCTCGGCGGCCGCGCCACCTCGTTCCGCGTCCATGTCGAGATCGCGGCGACGCACATCACCATGAATCCGGTCGCCGTGAACATCCAGTGCCATTCGGCGCGCCGCGCCGCGGCGCTGATCACACCGGGCGGCATCTCGTTCATCTAGCCATGGCGCACCACACCCTGGAGATGCCGGTAACTGAGACGCAGGCGCGCGCCTTGCGGGTCGGCGACACCATCACGCTGGAAAAGACGCTGTTCGGCATTCGTGACGCCACGCTGATCGCCATGTTCGACCGGGGGCGCGCCACGCGCTTCGACCTCAAGGGGCACGCGGTGGTGCATACCGCGCCGAACGTGCGCAAGGTCGATCCGCGCCCGGGAAATTCCTCCGGCTACGAGCCGCTGTGCGTCGGCACCACGACCTCGATGCGCATGGAGCGCTTCACCCGGCCGCTGATGGAGCGCGACGGGGTGCGCATCATCATCGGCAAGGGCGGCATGGGGCAGGGCACGCTCGACGCCCTCCGCGACATCGGCGGCGCCTATCTGGCGGTGGTCGGCGGCGCGGCCGCGCTGGAGACCACCTGGATCGAGGCGATCGAGGAGGTCGACATGGACGATCTCCACCCCGAAAGCCTGTGGAAGTTCCGCATCAAGGGATTCGGGCCGCTGCTGGTCACGATGGACTCGCATGGCGGCTCGCTCCATGCCGACGTCAATGCGGCCGCGCTGGCGCGGCGCGACGCGATCCTGGCGAAGCTCGGCGCTGGCGGGCCGGCCCGCGCATGAACCGGGTCGATACCGACATTCTCATCCTGGGCGCCGGCGGCGCCGGCCTGTTTGCGGCGCTGCATGCCAAGAAGGCCAATCCCGATCTCGACGTCACCATCGCGGTCAAGGGCCTGCTCGGCAAATGCGGCTGCACCCGCATGGTGCAGGGCGGCTACAACGTCGCGCTCGCCAAGGAGGATTCGATCGAGCGTCACTTTATGGACACGATCGAGGGCGGCGCGTGGCTCAACGACCAGGATCTCGCCTGGCTGCTGGTGACCACCGCGCCGGTTCGTATCCGCGAGCTCGAGAACGAGCTCGGTTGCTTCTTCGACCGCAACCCGGACGGCACCATCCATCAGAAGGCCTTCGCGGGCCAGACCTTCGACCGCACGGTCCACAAGGGCGACCTCACCGGCATCGAGATCATCAACCGCCTGGCCGAGCAGGTATGGCGGCGCGACGTCCGGCGGCTCGAGGATCATCGCGCCATCGACCTCATCCCGGCCGCCGACGGCTCCGGGCTCGCCGGCGTCATGATGCTCGACATGCGCAACGGCGAGCCGCTGCTGGTGCGCGCCCGCGCGACGTTGCTGGCGACCGGCGGCGGCCCGACCATGTACAAATACCATACGCCCTCGGGCGACAAGTCATGCGACGGCATGGCGATGGCATTGCGCGCGGGCCTGCCGCTGCGCGACATCGAGATGGTGCAGTTCCATCCGACCGGTCTGTTGGCCGGCGAGGACACGCGCATGACCGGCACCGTGCTCGAGGAAGGATTGCGCGGCGCCGGCGGCTATCTGACCGACAGGATCGGCGAGCGCTTCATGTTCGGGTATGAGCCGCGCGGCGAGCGCGCCACCCGCGACATCGTCAGCCGCGCCATCATGGACCGGATCCGCGCCGGCTATGCGAGCCCGCATGGCGGCGTATGGATCGAGATGGGGCATCTGGGGCCCGACAATGTGCGGCGCGATTTCAAGGGGATGGTCGAGCGCTGCGCGGATTGCGGCTTCGATCTCGCCGGCGGCCGGGTCGAGGTGATCCCGACCGCGCATTACATGATGGGCGGCGTCGTCTTCGCGCCCGACTGCGCGACGGCGATGCCGCGTCTGTTCGCGGCCGGCGAGGACACCGGCGGGGTGCACGGCGCCAACCGGCTCGGCGGCAACGGGGTCGCGAATTCCACCGTGTTCGGCGGGCTCGCCGGCGCCGCGATGGCGGCAAAAACGAACCGGATGGCGGCGCTGCCGGATCCCGACCGCGCCGCGCTGGAGCGCGCGCGCGCGCGCGCCTTCGCGCCGCTCGGCAACAAGCGCGGCGATCTCGGCGCGATCCGGGAAAAGCTCTACGACGTGATGTGGAAGGATGTCGGCATCCTGCGCACGGCCGAAACGCTCGCGCGCGGCCGGGCGGCGCTCGACACGCTCTGGCGCGACATCGGCGAGAGCGGCGTCGCCGACACCGACCGGCGCTACAATCTGACCTGGATGGACCGGCTCAACCTCGAAAGCCTGATCCTGGTGAGCCGGGCCATCTGCGCTGCGGCGATTGCGCGCACCGACAGCCGCGGCGCGCATTTCCGCGAGGATTTCCCCGCCGCCTCGGACCTGGCGAGTTCGCGCTACACGCTCACCCGGCTGGCCGGCGACGCGCCCGTGGTCGATACCGCGCCGGTCGCGTTCACGCACGTGCGGCCGGGCGAGTCGCTGATCGAAAAAGCGGCGTAGCGTCGCATCCCGCGGCGGTAGCCGGCGCCCGTTGCGGCGACGCGACGGTCTCCCCACATGGTGTGGCGCACGCGGGTGCCGCGCGTGGCGGAGCAGGGTCATCGATGAGCGAACCTCGGTCTGAACCGGAGATCATCCCGCCCGACCGGACACGTCCGGAATGGGCGCGCGATCGTCGCGATCCATGGGCTTCGGCGGAATCATTCGGCACCCGCCGGATCTATGTCCGCAGGATCGGGCCGGGCGGAATCTTCCTGGTGGCGCTCCTGATCGCCACCTTGGCGGCGGTGATCTTCGTCATCCTGATCGGCGCGGTGCTCATCTGGATTCCGGTCGCGATCCTGCTTTTTGTTGCGGCCGCCGTCGCCGGGATGATGCGACGATATTTTTTGCGGCGTTAGCGCCGGGTAGATGTTCCGTCAGCTCAGCTTCGTCTTCAGCAGCTTCTCGGCATTGCCGACATAGATCTTGCGGCGGTCGGCGTCATTGAGCTCCAGCCGGTCGATCGCCTCGATGGTCGGCTTGATCGGCCCGAGCGGCGTGTCGGTCGCGAACACGATCTTGTCTGGGCCGAAGAATTCCAGCCCGCACGCGATGCCGTATTTGCCGCCGAACATGGCGGTGTCGCCGTAGAATTCGCGAAAATAGTCGAGATGCGCCCGCTTCAGGTTCGGCAGGATCTTTGAATAATCCTCGTCCGAGGTCCGGCTGCCGAGCACCTCCATGCCGGCCCCGATGCGGCCGTCGAAATAAGGGATCATTCCGCCGCAATGATGCGTGATGATCTTCATCGCGGGATGGCGGTCGAACAGGCCGGAGAATACGAGCCGGCTCATCGCGACCGATGTGTCGTAGGGCCAGCCGAAGCACCACCACATCTCAAAGCGCGACTTCGGCTCGGCCGTGTAATCGGTCATGCCGGCGGTGCGGGCGGGATGCAGCCAGATCGGCAGGTCGAGCTTCGCCATCTCGGCGAAGACCGGGCGAAATGCGGCGTCGTCGAGCGGCCGGCCGGCGATGCTGGTGAAAACCTGGATTCCGCAGGCGCCGAGATCCGTGACCGCGCGCCGCATCTCGGCGATCGAGCCGTCGACGTCGGTCAGCGACACCGCCGCGACGAAGCCGGCGAAGCGGTCGGGATGCTTGTTCGCAAGCTCCGCCATGGCGTCGTTGCCGATGCGGGCGAGCGCGAGCCCGGTCTCGCCCTTGGCCAGGTCCTCGATCGGCGGGTTCGGCAGCGAGATGACCTGCCGGTAGTCGCCATACTGGTCCATCTCGCCGAAACGCAGGTCGAGGTCGAACAGCTTTTTGACGTTGCGCAGACGCTGACCGATATTGGTGAGATTGGGCGCGACCCTGATCATTTCCTGGAAGAAGCGTTCCGGAAAGATGTGGCAATAGATGTCGATCAGCGGATAGGCGGCCATGTGGGTTCTCCTGAAATCTGCCGTCGCTGGCTGGTCAGCGCGCATATCTTCCGCTACTGGCAGTGCGGCGTAAACCACAAGCAGGACCATGCTGCCCCAGCTCAGCGGCGCGACCCGCATCCACCTCATTGTCGGCGATCCGATCGACCAGGCGAAGTCGCCGGCCGGGCTCACGCGCGTGTTCGCGGCGCGCGGGGTCGACGCCGTTTGCATTCCCATGCAGGTGCCGGCGCCGGACTTCGACGCCTTCATGGCGGCGGCGAAGCGTGTCCGCAATATCGACGGCATCGTGATCACGGTGCCGCACAAATTCTCGGCCTCGCGTCACTGCGAGACGTTGTCGGCGCGCGCGCAGCAGCTCGCGGCCGTCAATGTGATGCGGCGGGAGGCGGACGGCCGCTGGTCCGGCGACATGACCGACGGCGTCGCGTTGGTGGCGGCGCTGCGCGCCCAGGGTTTCGAGCCGAAAGGCCGGCGCGCGCTGGTGGTCGGCGCCGGCGGCGCCGGATCGGCGGTCGCCCTCGCGCTCCTCGAGGCGGGTGCGTCGGTGGCCGTATCCGAGGTCGATCCCGCCCGGCGCGACGGCCTGCTGCAAAGGATGGCGAACCTCGCCGTCGGCTCCGGCGACCCGAGCGGCTTCGATCTGGTCGTCAATGCGTCGCCGATGGGCATGAGGCCCGACGATCCCCTGCCGGTGGACGCGGCCAGGCTTGCCCCCGGAGCCTTCGTCGCCGACCTGGTGACCAAGCCGGCGATCACGCCGCTGCTCGATGCGGCCCGCCGGCGCGGCTCGCCGGTCCTGACCGGCGCCGGCATGTTCGAGCCACAGGCCGGGATTCTGGCGGATTTCCTGTTGTTTTCATCCGACGGAGGCCCGCGGCCGGTCCGTTAACCCTGTCCCGGCCACGATTCCGGGTGGCGCCGGGGCGCCTGGCGCGTATACCGCGTTCGGCGGTTTTTTGGCTGGAAATCCAGTCCTTTGATGACATTCGCACCCGACCCGGAATAATATCCGGCAGGTTTTGGCCACGCTTTCAGGGTTCAATCGTAAAGGGGTTCTCATGTTTCGCACCATCATCACGTCCGCCGCATTGGTGCTCGCGGCGCTTACGGGTTCGGCCCAGGCGCAGGAGCGCATTCAGGCGGGATCGCTGACATGCGACGTGTCGGCGGGCATCGGCTTGATCATCGGATCGCAGCGCAATGTGAGCTGCACGTTCACGCCGTCGCTGCCCGGACCGATCGAGTATTATACCGGCACCATCTCCAAGCTCGGCGTCGACATCGGCGTCACCGGGGGCGGGATCATGGTCTGGCTCGTCTGGTCCCCGACCAATCGCCCGATCGGCGGGTTGGCCGGCAACTATGTGGGCGGAACCGCGGAAGCATCCGTGGTGGCCGGCGTCGGTGCCAACGCGCTGGTGGGCGGCTCGAACCGTTCCGTGGCGCTGCAGCCGCTCTCGGTCTCGGGCCAGGTCGGCCTCAACATCGCGGCCGGAGTCGCCGGGCTCGACCTGCGCTACGTCCGCTGAGGCTGAACGCCGGCCGTCGAAGACTCGCCGCCCGGCCATGCCGGGCGGTTTGCTTTTTGGACCATGGGTAGGCGGCTGCGCGGCGCATGCCGCCATCTCGTCGCGCGTCGGATGGCGCCAACCGCCGCGACGAATGGAACCTGCCGCGCGCCATTTGGCCGCCTCTTGCCAATGCCCCCGATTCCCTGAAACGATAACCATCCGGACCCCCAATCTGTGATGGAGGTATGGCAATGGCAGACAACGGCGCGAACCCGCGAGGGCCCCGGTGCATTGCACTGGTCGGGCCTTTCCAGAGCGGCAAGACCACGCTCCTGGAAGCGCTGCTCGCCCGCACCAACGCGATTCAGCGCCAAGGCACGGTCGACGCGGGCACCACGGTGGGCGACGCCAGCAAGGAGGCGCGCCATCACAAGATGAGCGTCGAGGTCACGGTCGCCACCACGCGTTTCATGGGCGACGACTATACGTTTCTCGACTGTCCGGGCTCGGTCGAATTCGTCCACGAGATGCGCGCCGCGCTGCCGGCGGTCGACGCCGCGGTGGTGGTGTGCGAGGCGGACGAGCGCAAGGTGTCGCAACTCCAGCTCGTTCTGCGCGAGCTGGAAAACCTGAAGATCCCGCGCTTCCTGTTCCTCAACAAGATCGACAAGGCCGACCGGCGGGTGCGCGAGACGCTCAAGCTGTTGCAGCCGGCGTCGCGCGCGCGGCTGCTGCTGCGCCAGATTCCGATCTGGAAGAACGAGATCATCACCGGCTTCGTCGACCTCGCGCTCGAGCGCGCCTTCGTCTACCGCGAGCATGTTCC
>DATBBS010000563.1:0-14941 GCA_036270895.1 Xanthobacteraceae bacterium | reverse complement strand
CGCGGCGTCTGCATGAGATCGCGCACATAGGGGTCGCGGTCCTCGCGCATCAGCGCATGCGGCGTCCCGTCGGCGATCACGCGTCCGTCGCGGATCACGACGATGCGGTCGGCGAGCAGCAGGGCCTCGAGCGTGTCATGCGTGATCATCACGGTGGTGAGGCCGAGCTCGTCGTGCAATCCGCGATAGTCGCGGCCGAGCGCGTCGCGCGTGAGCGGGTCGAGCGCCCCGAAGGGCTCGTCCATCAGCACGATCCGCGGTTTGGCGGCGAGTGCGCGCGCGACGCCCACCCGCTGGCGCTCGCCGCCGGAAAGCTGATGGGGAAAGCGGTCGCGATGCCTGGTGCGATCGAGCCGCACCAGGCCGATGAGCTCGTCGACGCGCGCCGCGATTGTCCCCTTGTCCCAGGCGAGCAACCGCGGCGTGATGGCGATGTTTTCCGCGACCGTCATGTGGGGAAAGAGGCCGATATTCTGAAACACGTAGCCGATGCGGCGGCGCAGCCCGATCGGATCGACGGCGCGCACGTCCTCGCCCTCGACCCGCACCACCCCGTCGCTGGCTTCGGTCAGGCGGTTGACCAGCCGCAGCAGCGTCGTCTTGCCCGAGCCCGACGGCCCGACCACGGCGAGGAATTCGCCTTCCGGCACGGCGAGCGAGATCCCGTCCAGCGCGCGCAAGGCGCCATGGGTCTTGCTGACGCGCTCGAAGCTGATGACCGCAGGGGCGGGGGTCGTGGGCATGGGGGCGGGGAGGGGTCCCGGTGGGTGGGGGGCGTTTCGGCGCGATCGTTGATAGTCGCACGATTGACGGGGCCGGTCGTGCCGCTCCGCCGTGCGCGGCCGAAAGTCATTGTGCAGTGCAACATAACGCACCTGCGGCCGGCCACAGCGCCGGATTCCGGCGCCACGCGGTCCGCGGAAACCCTAATTCTATTGCGCTGGAGCCATTGTTACAGAATGATGACAAACTGGCGCGCTGCCGTCGCATCAATGGGTTGCGATGGGGCGCGGCTTTCGTGTGTGGGCCATGTGGCTTTATGAGTATTTGCGCGCGCGTCGCCGGTTTCCGGCCTGGGAGCATATTTTTCCCCCTTTTTCGGTCCAGCTCGCCGCCATCCTGATCATTCACTTCGTGGCGCTGGTCGTGATGGCGGCCACCGAGGTCGCGGTGCTGCCAAAGGTGCTGTTCCTGCTGTCCTGGGGGATTCTGAATTTCTTCTGGCTGATGGTGGCCCGGCGGCCCGGCGTGTCGGCGGTGCTCTCACTCGCGATGATCGTGGTGCTCATCCTGGTGTCGCGGCTCAAGCACGAAATCCTGATGCTGACGGCCAACTTCATCGACGTGATGATCATCGACACCGACACCGTCTCGTTTCTTCTTGGCCTCTACCCGGGTCTGCGCCGCAACCTGCTGATCGCGGCCTGCGTCGCGCTTCCGCTGATGGTCTGGTGCTGGCGGATGGATCCCTACCGCATCCGGATCAGGATGGCGGCAGGGGGCGCCGGCACCTGCCTGGCCGGCCTGACGGCGCTCTGCTTCGCCAATCCGATCGCGGAGCATGAAGCCTTCTTGGGCGACAGCTACGTGTCCAAGTTCATGCGTTCCGGCGTCGGGGCGGTGTCGGAGCTCCTGGCGCGTGGCCTGCTGGAGTCCGATCCGGTCGTCACCGGAGCGCTGCATGCGCCCGCGGCGGCGGGTTGCCGGGCGCCGGCCAAACGGCCGCACATCATCATGGTGCTCGATGAATCGAGCTTCGACATCAGCACGGTTGCGGGCGTCAATGTGCCGCCGGGTTACCGCGATCACTTCAAGTCTTTCGATGGCAGGCAACGTTCCTTCGTGGTCGAGGGCGCCGGCGGCCCGACCTGGTACACCGAATACAATGTGTTGACCGGCCTGTCGGCGCGCTCCTTCGGTCACTTCGCCTATTTCGTCACCCGCATCGCGGCCGGCCGGGTCGAGCGCGGCCTGCCGAGCGCGCTGCAGCGCTGCGGCTACAAGACCTTCACGCTCTATCCGGCCGAGGGCGAATTCCTGAGCGCGCGCAGCTTCCATGCGACGACGGGAATTCAACGGTTCCTCGACGCGCACGACATGGCGGCGCTCGGCGCAGAGCCCGACCGCTTCTACTACGACAAGGCATCCCGCCTGATCGCGCACGAGCACGGCGCGGCGCCGCTGTTCGTCTTCATGTATCTGGCAGCCAACCATTTCCCGTGGGACTACGTCTACCGACCCGAGCTGACGCCGGGCCAGAAGGGCTTCGGCAATACCGAGAAAGTCGACGAATACGTGCGCCGGCAAGGCATGAGCGCGCGCGACTACAGGGATTTCGTGGCGCGGCTCAAGCACGACTTTCCCGGCGAGCCGTTCCTGCTGGTGCGCTTCGGCGACCATCAGCCGGAATTCGCCGAACGCATCATCGATCCCGCGCTCGACGAGGCGACCATCGCGCGCCACGTGCAGGCCTATGATCCGCGCTATTTCACCACCTATTACGCCATCGATGCGGTCAACTTCGAACCGGTCGATCTCTCGTCGGCACTCGATACGCTGGCGGCGCCGTATCTGCCGCTCGTCCTCCAGGAGGCGGCCGGGCTGCCGCTCGATCCGTCATTTGTCGAGCAGAAGAGCATCCTCCGGCGGTGTGGCGGTGCCTTCTATCTCTGCAACGGCGGCGCCGAGGCCCGCCGTTTCAACCGGTTGTTGATCGATGCCGGCCTCATCAAGAATCTCTGACGCGCGCCGATGACGATCATATCCCGCACCGCCGACCGACCCGCCAGCCCGCTTCTCGCCTCCGCGCGCGGTCCACTCGCCGTCATCGGCGTCCTCCACGCCGCGGCCTTCGTCGTCATGTGGCGCACCGAATACGAGCTGTTTCACGCCGCGCTGTTCGTCCTCTCCTGGGGCCTGTTCAATTGCGTCTGGCTCTTCCTGTTTCGGCGCCCCGGGGTGTCGGCCGCCCTGTCGCTCGTCATGCTATGCGGTTTGATTCTGCTCTCGTGGTTCAAGGTCGGCATCACCTGGGCGTCGATCAACTTCCTGGATTTTCTGATCGTAGATCCGGACACCGTCGCCTTCCTGCTGGCGGCTTTCCCGCGCTTGCGCCTGCATCTGTCGGTGAGCGTCGTCATCATCGTTCCGCTGCTGATCCTGTTGTGGCGGCTCGATCCGTTCCGGCTACGCCGGCGGACGTCCGCGCTCGCCGGCGCGACTTGCTTCGCCGCGCTGTCGGCCCTGTCGCTGGCGATTCCCGAGCAGCCCTGGGAGCCGTTCCAGGGAGTGAATCATGTTTCCAATTTCGTCCGCTCGGGCGTGAGCGCCGCCGTCGAGCTGGTCACCCATGGCTGGCTCGAAGCCGATGCGGCCAATGGCGGGCATCCCGCCTTGGCGGCTGCCGATGATTGCCGTCCGCCGGCCAGGCGTCCGCACATCATCATGGTGCTCGACGAATCGAGCTTCGACGTCAGGGTGGCTCCCGGCATCAAGGTGCCGCCGGATTACGGCCGGCATTTCCGCTCTTTCGACGGCAAGCAGCGCTCATTGATCGTGGAGGCGACCGGCGGTCCGACCTGGTACGCGGAATACAGCGTGCTCACCGGCCTCTCGGCGCGCTCCTTCGGCCGCCTCAAATTCTACGTCACCCGCATCGCGGCCGGGCGCGTCGAGCGCGGCCTGCCGCGCGCGCTGCACCGCTGCGGCTACAAGACCTTCACGCTTTATCCCGATTCCGGCTCTTTCATGGGCGCGCGCGCGTTCCAGAAGACGACCGGGATCGATCGTTTCGTCGACATGAGCGAGACGGGGGCGAGCAACCGGCAGCCGGATCGCTTTTATTTCGACCAGGTCCGGCACACGATCGAGCGGGAGAAGTCCGGCGGGCCGCTCTTCATCTTCAGCTACGTCACCGCCAACCACTTTCCATGGACGCCGCGCTACCAGCCCGAGCTCACGCCGGACTGGAAGAGCCTCGGCAACGAGGAAAGCGTCGACGAATATATCCGCCGGCAGACCATGAGCGCGCATGACTATGCCGAGTTCCTGGCGCGCCTGCGGCGCGATTTCCCGGACGACTCGTTCCTGGTGGTCCGCTTCGGCGATCATCAGCCGTGGATCTCGACGGAGTTTCTCGAGCCTGGGCTCGGCGACGACGCGATCGCGCACAAGATCATGGCCTTCGATCCGCGTTATTTCACCACCTACTACGCGATCGACGCGGTCAATTTCGCGCCGGTCGACGTGTCGTCCGCGCTCGACCGGCTGGACGCGGCCTATCTGCCGCTGGTCATCCAGGAGGCCGCGGGCTTGCCGCTCGATGCGAGCTTCGCCGAACAGAAGAAGATCATGCGGCGTTGCGACGGGCTGTTCTACCAATGCGGTGACGGCGCGGAGGTGCGCCGCTTCAACCGCATCCTGATCGACGCCGGGCTGATCAAGGGCCTGTAGGTTTGTGATCGCCATACGGATTCCGTCATGGCCGGGCTTGTCCCGGCCATCCACGTCTTTCTTACTGCATGCCCGCTGAGACCTCGATGCCCGCGACACATAGGCGAGCGAAGCGACGCCGTTCTTCAAACGGCTATGGGCGAGCGAAGCGACGCCGTTCTTCAAACGGCTATGGGCGAGCGAAGCGACGCCGGTCTTCAAACCGCTATGCCCGGCCATGACGAAATCCGTGATTCAATCCGATCGGAAAATGCACTAGCTTCGGCGCAAAGGGAGCACGCATGGCCGAGCACGCAACCGCGCTGGCGCAATCGTGTCCGCGCCCGCCGGCCGTCGGTCTCGCCGAGGTCTCGGTGTCGTTCGGGCTTGCGGACCGCACCGTCTATACGGCCGTCGAGCGCGCGTCGCTCGCGGTCGCCGATGGCGAATTCGTCGCCATCGTGGGACCGACCGGCTGCGGCAAGTCGACGCTGCTCAATATAGCTGCGGGTCTTTTCCCGCCGAGCGCCGGGACCGTGACGACCTATGGCGCGCCGCTCACCGGGCGCAACGTCCAGGCCGGCTATCTGTTTCAGGCCGACTCCCTGTTTCCCTGGAAGACGGCGCTCGATAATATCGCGATCGGCATCGAGGTCGCCGGAGTCGCGCCGCAGGAGGCGCGCGAGCGCGCCACGCAATGGCTCGCCCGCGTGGGCCTCGGCGCTTTTGCGGCGCGCTATCCGCATATGCTGTCGGGCGGCCAGCGCAAGCGCGTCGGGCTCGCCCAGGTGCTGATCCGCGACCCGAAAATACTGCTGATGGACGAGCCGTTCGGGCCGCTCGACGCGCAGACCCGGCAGATCATGGGGAATCTGCTGCTCGATCTGTGGAGCGCGGACCGCAAGGCCGTGCTGTTCGTCACCCACGATCTCGAGGAGGCGATCGCGCTGTCGGATCGGGTCGTGATCATGTCGGCGGGGCCGGCGGCACGCATCATCGGCGACTGGAAGGTCGCGCTGCCGCGGCCGCGCGATATCGCCGAGATCAAGCTCGACAAGGTGTTCCACGACCTCCACCGCGAGATCTGGCACACGCTCAAGGCCGAAGTGCTGAAGGGATACGCGCAAGCCGAGGGCGGGTGAGGCTGCAAATCACGGTTGATCTCGGATTTTCAGTGGCTACACTCCGCGGCCCCAAAGTACTCAGAGAGGAAAACACCGTGAAACCATATACGCAAAAATTCTTGCTTGCCGGCGGACTCGTATTGGCGGCCTGCACGGGAGCGCTCGCGGCCGATTTCACATTGACGTCTTCGGCGTTCAAGGATGGCACGATGCTCGCCAAGAAGAACGCCGGCGCCGTCAAGACCAATCCGAATTGCGTCGGCGAGAACGTCTCGCCACCGCTGGCCTGGGCCAATCCGCCGGCCGGCACCAAGAGCTATGCGCTGCTGATGATCGATCCCGAGGGCCGCGGCGGACTCGGCGTCATTCATTGGCTCGCCTATAACATTCCGGCGGACGTCACCAATTTTGCCGAAGGCGAAACCAGCCAGCCTTCGCCCAAATATGTCGGCGGCAAGGGAACTGCGGGCCAATCGACCTATATGGGCCCATGCACTCCGGCGGGCGCGCCGCACCACTACACCTTCACGATGATCGCGACCGACCTCGAGCCGGGTGCGCTGCCGCCCGGCCTGACGCATCCGGAGCTCATGAGCAAGCTCGATGGTCACGCCAAGGGTGCGACGGGCCTGATCGGCCTGTGGCAGCATCCCTGAGCGCCGGCGTCGCGCGCGTGGCCGGGCGCATCCGGCCATGCGCGCGGTCTCGCGTCCGTCGTCGCACCGATAGAGGAGGGGCTTGATCGTGCGTCGCATCAAGCTCCTCTTTTTGCAAGTCATGGTCGGCATCGTCGCGCTCGGCCTGTGGCAGCTCTTCGCCACCGTGCCGATCTTCGGCACCGTGGTGCTGCCGCCCTTCTTTTTCTCCACTCCGGTCGATGTCGGCGCGCGGATCTACAAACTGTTCGCCACCGGCACCGTGTGGAAACATCTCTGGGTGACGCTCAGCGAATCGATCCTCGCCTTCGTGATCGGCTCGCTCGGGGGCGTGCTTGTCGGCTTCTGGTTCGCGCGCAAGCCGGCGATCGCCGCGATATTCGACCCCTATGTGAAGATGATCAACGCGCTGCCGCGCGTCGTGCTGGCGCCGATCTTCACGCTGTGGTTCGGGCTCGGCATCTGGTCGAAGGTGGCGCTCGGTGTCACCCTGGTGTTTTTCATCGTGTTCTTCAACGTCTACCAGGGGGTCCGTGAAGTGAGCCCGGCGGTGCTCGCCAATGCGCGCATGCTCGGCATGAACGAGCGCCAGCTCATGCGCCACGTCTATTGGCCGTCCGCCTTGTCCTGGATGTTCTCGTCGCTGCACACGTCGGTCGGCTTCGCGGTGGTCGGCGCCGTGGTGGGCGAGTATCTCGGCTCCGCTGCCGGGCTCGGCTACCTGATCCAGGCGGCGGAAGGCAATTTCGATGTCGCGGGCGTGTTTTCCGGGATGTTCGTGCTCGCGGTCTTCGTGCTCTTGATCGACGCCCTGGTGTCGGTGGTCGAGCGCCGCCTGCTGGTCTGGCGGCCCGCGGCGGCCGAGCCGCGCGGCTAGGGCGCGTGAGCCTATCGGAGAGCTCAAGATCCAACGCGCGGATCACCGGCCTTGCGGCGGCGCCATTCCGAAGGCGCGACGAAGGAGCCGGCCCAGATGCCGCGCCTCTGCGCTTTCGCTTCCGCCTCCTCGGACGCATAGGCCCGGGTGAAGCCCGACGCCAAGGCCCAGCCCTGCCGCACCAGCCAGGCGTTCAGATCGCTGCCGTCGGGCAGTGCGCAGCCGGCGATCACCCGGCCGTATCGGTCGTGCGCCCGCGGGGCGCATGTCAGGCTTTGGCCGGCGATGCGTTCCCTCAAACGACGGGTCGCCGCCACGCCGCAGGGCCAGGCTTTGCCGGCGGGGTCGATGCAGGTCTGGTCCCTTTCGGGCGCGTCGATATCTTCCAGGCGAATGCGAAGGCCGCCGACGTGAATGGTGTCGCCATCCACGACCCAGGCCCGCCCGACGATGGGGATGCGGGGCTCGGCATAGGGCCGCTCGGCGTTGGATGTGCCGGCTTGGCGCCGGCTGCAGGCATGAAAGCCGGTCAGGCAAACGAGCGTCACCAGCACCAGGAATAGCTGCTTCTGGCCGCGTCTTGATCGATCATGGGGGCGGCTGAATCCGGCCATCTGTCAAATCGCGCCAGGCAATACGGGCATTAAAGTGGTTCGGCCCCGCGTGGTCCAGCCCCGGCACCGCCTTTGCGTATTGGCAGGCGCTGCCGTAGGGTGGACGCCAAACAAACTCCTGGGAGGAAATCATGATCGGCAGGCTTTTTCGCTGCGTGCTGGCGCCCCTCGGCGCCCTCGTGCTGATGGCGGGCATCGCGAGCGCGAAGGTCACCATCGCGGTCGGCGGGGCGGGGTGCCTGTGCTACCTGCCGACCGTGCTCGCCGAGCAGCTCGGCGAGTTCAAGAAGGCCGGCGTCGAGGTCGAGCTCATCAATTTCAAGGGCGGCTCGCAGGCATTGACGGCGGTCATCGGCGGCAGCGCCGACGTGGTGTCGGGCTATTTCGACCACTGCGTCAACCTCGCGGCCAAGAACCAGGCGCTGGAAGCCTTCGTGGTCTACGACCGCTATCCGGGCTTTGCCCTCGTGGTGTCGCCGAAGAACGGCGGCGCGATCAAGACCGTGAAGGATCTCGCCGGCAAGAAGGTCGGCGTGAGCGCGCCCGGCTCCTCGACCGACTTCTTCCTGAAATACATGCTGGCCAAGAACGGCGTCGACCCCAATTCGGTCGGCGTGGTCGGCATCGGGCTCGAGGCGACGGCGGTCGCCGCCATGGAGCAGGGGTCGGTCGATGCGGCGATCATGCTCGATCCCGCGATCACCCTGTTGCAGGGCAAGAACAAGGACCTGAAGATCCTGAGCGACACCCGCACCCAGCACGACACGCTGGAAGTGTTCGGCGGCGAATACCCGGGCGGCGCCCTCTATACGCGCAGCGACTGGATCGCCAAGCACGAGAAGGAGACGCAGGCGCTCACCAACGCCATCGTGGCGACGCTGCGCTGGCTGCACGCCCACACACCGGAAGAGATCATGGCGAAGATGCCGGAAGACATGGTGGGCGGCGACAAGGCGCTCTATCTCGCGGCGCTGAAGAACACGATCCCGATGTATTCGACCACCGGCCGCATGGATCCGAAGGGCGCGCAGGCGGTGCTCGCCGTCTTCAGCCAGTCGTCGCCCGATGTCGCCAAGGCGAATATCGACCTGTCGAAGACCTACACCAACAAATTCGTCGACCAGGCGAACCAGAAGCTCGGAGCGAAGTGAGCCGCCGTAGCCCGGATGGAGCGCAGCTAAATCCGGGGTCGGTGTTCCCGCATTCCGCTGC
This sequence comes from Xanthobacteraceae bacterium, assembly GCA_036270895.1. Classification (GTDB taxonomy): domain Bacteria; phylum Pseudomonadota; class Alphaproteobacteria; order Rhizobiales; family Xanthobacteraceae; genus JAVDCA01. The sequence goes on along the minus strand of DATBBS010000563.1, from coordinate 6,027 downwards.
GCTCCATGCGGGCTGCAACGCTGACTCCGTCCAATCATGATTCTTGACAGCCGTTTTTTTGACGGCCACACCAAAATGGTGTAGGAGAAAATCCACAGTTGGAATTGCGCCCGGCGGCCACCCCGCCGGGCGTTTGCATGAGAGCTCATCCTCGTCCTGAGAAGGCGCGCAGCGCCGTCTCGAAGGACGGGCCGCGAGCGAGAGCGGTGCCAAGCGGCCCATGGTTCGAGACGCGCGCTCCTCACCATGAGGTCGCGACAGATCGAAAATGCGGGGCCGTACCTGTAAATCACCTGTATTCCGCCTGCATTAACAGGGAAATACAGGCATCAAACCCTGTAACTCCGCGCCGCGGGCCTGTTCTTCGTGCAGCCAATCCCCTGATCCGGTGTCCGTTTACAGGGATGCAGCCGGCAGGAGGGGCACACCTGAGGGGAGCGACGCCGCGCCGTCATTTTCGAAATCGATGACGCGGATCACCGGTTTTGGTTGGCATGTGACGCATCACTTGGGCATTTTGATCCCATGAATCTCCTCTCCATCCAGTCGCACGTCGTCTACGGCCATGTCGGCAACGCCGCCGCGGTCTTTGCGCTGCAGCGCCTGGGCGTCGAGGTCTGGCCGATCAATACGGTGCAATTGTCGAACCATCCGGGCTACGGCGCCTGGACGGGGCGGGCTTCCGGCGCCGGGATGATCCGTGAGCTCTCCGATGGCGTGGCCAAGCGCGGCGCATTCGAGGCCTGCGACGGCGTCATCTCGGGTTATGTCGGCACGGCTGCCATCGGGGAGGAGATCCTCGCCACGGTGGGACACGTGAAATCGGCCAATCCCGCGGCGCGCTATTGCTGCGATCCGGTGATCGGCGACGTGGGCCGCGGCGTCTATGTGGCGGCAGGGGTGCCGGAATTCCTGCGCGACGAGGCGGTGCCGGCGGCCGATGTGGTCACGCCGAACCAGTTCGAGCTCGACCATCTGAGCGGGCGCCGCAGCACGACGCTGCGCGAAGCCGTCGCGGCGGTCGAGGCGCTTCATGCGCTGGGGCCGCGCGTGGTCCTGGTGACGTCGCTGCACACCGCCGAGACGCCGCCCGACGCGGTCGACCTCATGGTGTCCGACCCGCAGGGGCGTTTCCGCCTGCGGACGCCGAAGCTGCCGCTCGTCATCAATGGCGCGGGCGACGCCATTGCGGCGCTGTTCTTCGCCCATCTGCTGCGGACCGGCTCCGCCGCCGAGGCCTTGTCGCGCGCGACCTCATCGGTGTTCGGCATCCTGCGCCATACCGCCCAGGCCGGCGCGCGCGAGATGCTGCTGATCGAGGCGCAACACGAGATCGTGGCGCCGGGCGAAATCTTTCGGCCCGAAACTGTATGAAGGAGGCCGCCATGCGCCGCCGTTTCGTCACCCTCGATGTGTTCACCGCGCGCCGCTTCACCGGCAACCCGCTCGCGGTGGTCCTCGATGCCGAAGACCTCGACACCGCCGCGATGCAGGCGATCGCGCGCGAGTTCAGCCATCCGGAGACGGTGTTCGTCCTGCGGCCCGCCGATCCGGCGCATCGCGCGCGCCTTCGCATCTTCACGCCGGCGTCCGAACTGCCCTTTGCGGGCCACCCGACGGTCGGCACCGCGATGCTGCTCGGGCGCATCGACGGCGGCGCGGCCGAGCGCGAGATCGTGGTCGAGGAGAACATCGGCACGGTCCGCTGCCGCGCCGCCATGATCGATCGCGACCGCGGCCGCGCTTCGTTTGCGCTTCCGCGCCTGCCGGCGGAGGCGGGCACGGGCCCCGACGCGGCGGCTGCCGCCGCGGCGCTCTCGCTCGACCCGGCCGACATCGGCTTCGACGGCCTGCGTCCGTCCTGCTGGTCGGCGGGCATCGCCCAGACTTTCGTGCCGGTGCGCTCGCTCGCCGCGATCGCGCGGGCGCGCCCCGATCCGGCGCGTTTCGACGCCGTCTTCTCGTCCGCCGGGCGCCCCGTCGTCTACCTTTACTGCCACGAGGCCAGCGAGACGGGCCACGATTTTCATGCCCGCATGTTCGCTCCCAAACTTGGCGTCGCCGAAGATCCGGCGACCGGCTCGGCCGCGGCCGCCTTCGCCGGGCTGTTGTCGGCGCATCGTCCGATGGGCGAAGGTGAGCACACGGTCCGCATCGAGCAGGGCTACGAGATGGGCCGGCCGAGCCTGATCGAGCTCATGATGGAAGTCCGCGGCGGCAAGCTCGCGGCGGCGACCATCGGCGGCGATGCGGTGGTGGTGACCGAGGGCGTGATCGAGGCTTGACCCGGCGGCCGCCCGACGTCACGACTGCCGCAATGAGCATCCCCGTCGTCCCGCTCGATGATGCGGACTTCACTTTTGCGCCATGGTCCTGGCCCTTCGCGCAAGAGCGCCGCGCGGAGATCGATGCGCATTTCGCGCAACGCCGCGCTGTGCTCCCGCAGCTCTGGAACGGCCGGGTCATGCTGGCCAAGGAATGGCGCATCGCGGACCGGCGGCTTTCCGGCACCTGCTTCGAGACCGATTTCGCCAGCTTTCTCGCCTGGCGCGACTGGGGATTCCCGGACCGCGCGGCCACGAATTGTTTCGCCATGGGGGCGCTGAAAAGCTCCGACGGCGCGTTCCTGCTCGGCGTCATGGGGTCGCATACCGCCAATGCGGGCCTCGTCTATTTTCCGGCCGGCACGCCCGAGCCCGGCGACGTCGTCGGCGGACGCCTCGATCTTGCCGGCAGCATCACGCGCGAAGTCGCCGAGGAGACCGGGCTCACGCCCGATGATTATGCGGCGGAGGCGGGCTGGCATGCGGTGCCGGTCGGCCATCGCCTCGCCGTGATGAAGATCCTGGCGGTGCCGGTGAGCGCGGTGGAGCTGGAGCGCAAGGTCGGCGCCCATCTGACGCGTGAGACGAAGCCCGAGCTGTCCGGGATTCGCATCATACGCGGGACCGGCGATTTCGATGCGATGATGCCGGACTTCGTGAGAAGCTTTCTGGCGCATGCTTTGGACGGCGGAAGCTCATGAAAAACGGGGCCGTGCGGCCCCGTCTCGCAATCATGTGTCGCCGCAACGCGGTCGCGCGAATCGTCGGCAGGCGCCGATTTTATTTCGTGACCTGGCCGCGGATTTCACCGCCCTTGTTAGCTTCGGTGTGGACGTTGAAGTACCACTTGCCGGCCGCGAGGTCGGCGGCCTGGGCATCCGTCAATGTGGCGGTGCCTTTGATCGGGCTCGCCACGCTGCCCGGGACGCCCACGGCCACGCCGGCATTCTTGCCCGGGTCGGCGGGTCCATGGAAATGCGCCGCGGTGGCGGGGCCGCTGAGCCCCGAATAGGTCGCCGTATAGGCGAGCTGCTTGGTGGCCGTGTCGTAGGTGGCCTGCACGTTCCCGGTACCGGCGCTCTGGTTCGGCGGCACCTCCTCGGCGGCTTTGAGGCTCGCCTTGTAGGCGACGGTCTCGGCCATGGCCGCAGGCGCGACGGCGAGGCAGGCGGCGAGCGCGAAAGCGCCGAAGGTATGATTTGCCAATTTCAGCGTCATGGGCTTCTCCCGAAATGGTTGGTGCGAGCCCCCGACCCCAACCTATGAACACCGGGCTGTGAACCGCATTCCCGGTCAACGGGGTAACGAATGAGCCGCCCTTTGGTGCCATGGCGGCCGCCGGCCTTCTTGCCAGCCGGGCCGATTAGTCGGAGTGTGAGGCGATGAAGATCAAGAAAATCATCAAGCAGCTGCGGGTCGACCGGCCGGAGAAATTCCGGCTGGCCGATTACGATCCGGCCGATACCTACGGCGTCGACATCGACAAGGACAAGGACAAGGAAAAGGCAAGGGCGCAACTCGCCGACGATATCGAACGCCTGACCGACCTGCAGGAGCGGCTCTATGCGGAAAGTCGCTGGGCGGTGCTGGTGATCTTGCAGGGCACGGACGCGGCGGGCAAGGACGGCGTCATCAAGCATGTGATGTCGGGCGTCAATCCGATGGGGTGCGAGGTGCATTCCTTCAAGGAGCCGAGCGCGGAAGAGCTCAACCACGCGTTCCTCTGGCGTTACGCCAAGAACCTCCCCGCGCGCGGGCGCATCGGCCTGTTCAACCGCTCCTATTACGAGGACGTGCTGGTGCCGCGCGTCCACCCGGAGGTGCTGGCGGCCCAGAAGCTGCCGAAGCAGGTCATCGACAAGGACATCTGGAAACACCGCTTCGACGACATCCGCGCTTTCGAGCGCCATCTGGCGCGCAACGGCGTCCTGGTGCTCAAGTTCTTTCTTCACATCTCCAAGGAGGAGCAGCGCCGCCGTCTTCTCGACCGGCTCGAGCAGCCGGCCAAGCGATGGAAGTTCTCGGCGAAAGATATCTCCGAGCGCAAGCTGTGGGACCGCTACATGGCGGCCTATGAGGATTTGATCCGGGCCACCAGCCATGCGGCGGCGCCCTGGCACGTCGTGCCGGCCGATCACAAACCCTTCGCGCGTCTGGTGGTCGCGGGCGTCATGGTCGAGGCGCTGGGGCGGCTCGATCCTGCGATCCCGAAGGTCGCCGGTCCCGCGAAGGCCGAAATCGACAAGGTCCTCGCGGCGCTGCTCGCCGAGGCGCCCGGTGGCGGACACCGCAAGGCGCGGCGTTGAGATGAACCCTTGCCGGACAGCCGCCAAATGATTAAAACCCTTGGCACGGCCCCGGGGTTAACGCGCCTTTCACCATTCTCCGCGACCCTGGGAGCGCCGTCGATGAGGGTCTTGAGGCATGTCGATTCGCCGCGATAGCCGCGCGATCGCCCGGGGTGCGAACCCCGGAGCCGCCCTCATTCTTGGGACTCTCCTTCTGCTTACCTGCCCCTGAGGGCCGGCCGGGCGTCTGCGCCTGGGCACTCAGGGGGTGAGCCGAACCGAACCCCAGGAGCGCCCGATGGGCGCCAAGCGTGCCCTTCAGGGCGCATTCGCGAATAGAAGGAACTTATCCCATGACCGCGCCAACGACCGCGCCAACCCAGTCCGACAAGGACCGCGTCGTGATCTTCGACACTACTCTGCGCGACGGCGAGCAATGCCCGGGCGCCACCATGACCCACGAGGAGAAGCTCGAGGTGGCGGCGCTCCTCGACGAGATGGGCGTCGATATCATCGAGGCGGGGTTCCCCATCGCCTCGGACGGCGACTTCCTCGCCGTCCAGGAGATCGCCAAGCGCACCAAGAACGCCGTCGTCTGCGGCCTCGCGCGGGCGGCCTTCAAGGACATCGACCGCTGCGCCGAGGCCATCAAGCCGGCCAGGCGCGGCCGCATCCACACCTTCCTCTCCACCTCGCCGGTCCACATGAAGTGGAAGCTGCAGATGGAGCCGGAGAAGGTCTACGAGATGGTGATCGCCCAGGTCTCCCGCGCCCGCAACTATACCGACGACGTCGAGTGGTCGAGCGAGGACGGAACCCGTACCGAGCACGATTTCCTCTGTCGCTGCGTGGAGGCCGCCATCAACGCGGGCGCCACCACCATCAATATCCCCGACACGGTCGGCTACACGGTGCCGGAGGAATATTTCGCGCTGTTCAAGATGGTGCGCGAGCGCGTGCCGAACTCCGACAAGGCGCGCTTCTCGGTCCATTGCCATGACGACCTCGGCATGGCGGTGGCGAACTCGCTCGCCGGCGTGCGCGCCGGCGCGCGCCAGATCGAGTGCACCGTCAATGGCATCGGGGAGCGTGCCGGCAACGCCTCGCTCGAGGAGGTCGTGATGGCGATGAAGGTGCGCAACGACGTGCTGCCATTCTGGACCGGCGTCGACGCCACCATGCTGACGCGCGCGTCCAAGCTCATCTCGGCCGCGACCTCGTTTCCGGTGCAATACAACAAGGCCATCGTCGGGCGGAACGCCTTCGCGCACGAGTCCGGCATCCACCAGGACGGCATGCTCAAGCACACCCAGACCTACGAGATCATGACCCCGGAAAGCGTGGGCGTAAAGCAGACCTCGCTGGTCATGGGCAAGCATTCCGGCCGCCATGCCTTCGTGCACAAGCTCAAGGAA
>DATBBS010000562.1:0-2735 GCA_036270895.1 Xanthobacteraceae bacterium | reverse complement strand
CTTCCTCCTCGCGCTTGCGTGCGTCGGCACGCTCCCGCTCGGTGCGCTCGCGCGAGTCGAGCTCGTTGCGGCGGCGCGCCTCGATTTCGGCGACGCGGCGTTCTTCCGCCTCGCGCACCTTCGCGGTCTCGAGCGCGCTGGCGCGGGCGTTGCGTTCCTCGTCGGTCAGTGTGCGCAACACCACGCCGCCGGCGGGCTTTGCGCCAGCGGCTGCCGGGGTGGCGGCGGGAGCGGCCGCGGTCGGGCGGGCGGCGGTCAGCGTGCGCCGCACGGGCGCCGTCGGCGCCGGGGCGGCCGTCGGCGTCGCGGCTGCCGGCGCGGGCTCCGGCCGGGTTTCTCCACGGCGGCTCTTGACCTTCTCGACCACGACCGCCTTGGTGCGGCCATGGCTGAAGCTCTGCTTCACGACGCCCTGCTCGACGCCGGGACGCTTGAGCGACAGGGTCGCCTTGGTCGGGGCGACCGTCAATTTCTCGCCGGGGTGTTTGGTCTCTGTCATTCCGATCCCAATCTCGGGGCCTCTAGGTTTGGTCGCCGCGCGCCCTGTCGGTCCGGATCGCCCATCCGGAATCGAGCAAGGATGAGCCACCGCGCCAGGACGGTATCGCTGGCTCGGCCGGCAAGCAGCGCAGCATGTACCACATTTGGACGGGCAAGTGCCAAATCCAATTGTGCCGACGTAAACGCATCGATAATCACGATATTCCCGGCATCCGGGCCGCAGCCCCGCCGAATTGCGGCCATGATCTGGCGCATGCCGTCGGGGCTCGCATCGGATGCGTGCACATAGCCCACGGCCGCCCCTTGTTCGGCCGCGGCCTCGACCTTGGCATAGCCGGCCACCACCTGCCGGGCCTTGCGGGCGATCGACAGCGCGTCGAGCAGGGAGCGCTCGATCAAGCCTTCCACGACGGCAGGCAGGTCGGGCGCGGCCTTCACGTCGGCGCGAAACGCACGGGCGAAAGCCCCGCCCTTGGCCGCCGCCGCCACGATATCGCGCCGCGCCGTCACCCAGACACCGCGGCCGGGCAGCTTGCGCTTGAGATCGGGCACGACCGCGAGGTCCGGCCCGACCACGAAACGAATCATCTCGTCGATCGGCTTGACGTCGCGGGTGACGACGCACAGACGCTCGGTGCCGGCCGCGGCGCGCCGCGGTCCGGCATCGGTATCGGCATCATCGGGGCGCGCCAGCATCGCGTCGGTCCTCGGGCTTACTCGGCCGGCGCCGCGGCGTCCGCCGTGTCGGCGGGCGCTTCCGCCGGCGGCGGAGCAAGGTCGGCCTCGGTGACCCAGCCCGCCTTGAGGCGGGCCTGCATGACGATCGCCTCGCATTCCTCGCGGGTGAGATCGAAGCCGTCGAGGAATCCGGCATGGTGGGTCGTCTCGCCGTCCTTGCGCTCGGTCCATCCGGCGAGATCGTCGGTGGCGCAGCCCGCCAGGTCCTCGACCGTCTTGACGTCGTTCTCGCCCAACGCGACCAGCATCGGGGTGGTCACGCCGGGAATCTCCTTGAGATCGTCGGCGACGCCGAGCGCCTTGCGCTTCTCGTCGAACTCCGCCTCGATCTGGGCCAGATAGTCGGTGGCGCGGGTCTGCAATTCGGCCGCCGTCTCCTCGTCGAAGCCTTCGATCGAGGAAATCTCCTTGGCCTCGACCGCTGCCAGCTCCTCGACCGACGCGAAGCCTTCGGAGGCGAGCAACTGGCCGACCACCTCGTCGACGTTGAGGGCGTCCATGAACATCTTGGTGCGCCGCTCGAAGTCGGCCTGACGGCGCTCGGATTCTTCCTGCTCGGTCAGGATGTCGATGTCCCAGCCGGTGAGCTGGGAGGCGAGCCGCACATTCTGCCCGCGCCGGCCGATCGCCAGCGAGAGCTGCTGGTCCGGCACCACGACCGCGATGCGCTCCTTGTCCTCGTCGAGCACGACCTTGGCGACCTCGGCGGGCGCCAGCGCGTTGACCACGAAGGTCGCGATGTCGGGCGACCACGGGATGATGTCGATCTTCTCGCCCTGGAGCTCGTTGACCACCGCCTGCACGCGCGAGCCGCGCATGCCGACGCAGGCGCCGACCGGATCGACCGATGAGTCGCGCGAGATCACGGCGATCTTGGCACGCGAGCCCGGATCGCGGGCGACCGCCTTCACCTCGACGATGCCGTCGTAGATTTCCGGCACTTCCTGGGCGAACAGCTTCGCCATGAACTGCGGATGCGTGCGCGAGAGGAAGATCTGCGGGCCGCGCGGCTCGCGGCGCACGTCGTAGATATAGGCGCGGATGCGGTCGCCGTTGCGGAAGACCTCGCGCGGCAGCATCTCGTCGCGCCGCACGATCGCCTCGCCGCGTCCGAGATCGACCACCACGTTGCCGTATTCGACCCGCTTGACGATGCCGTTCACGATGTCGCCGATGCGGTCCTTGTATTCCTGGTATTGGCGATCGCGCTCGGCCTCTCGCACCTTCTGCACGATCACCTGCTTGGCCGATTGGGCGGCGATGCGGCCGTATTCGAGCGGCGGCAGCGTGTCGGCGATCACGTCCCCGATCTGCGCCGCGGGATTGTGACGGCGGGCGTCCTCCAGGCCGATCTGGTTGGCCGGATTCTCGACGGTCTCGACCACCAGCATGTGGCGCGACAACCGGAGCTCGCCCTTCTTCGGATCGATCTCGGCATGCACCTCGGTTTCGCTGCCGTAGCGCGAGCGGGCCGCCTTGGCGATGGCGTCCTCCAT
>DATBBS010000561.1:0-4902 GCA_036270895.1 Xanthobacteraceae bacterium | reverse complement strand
CAAATGGACGCTCCGCCCGATGCTTGAGATCATGGATCGCGATGATTTGAAGCGGCTTCTTGGCCCCTTTCCAGTTCGATGCCCACTTGATGCTGTTCTTCTGGAAACAGCCGACTGTGGCTTGTACGTGCGAGAGACTATCGAATACGCAGTGGAGGCAGATGAGCGCGTCAAGTCCTTCTTGCTCGTGCCCAAGCATATCAATCGCAGTGTACCCGCAATCTTTGCGCACCATCAGCATGCGAGCCAGTTTCATTTGGGAAAGAGCGAAGTTGTCGGACTGAAAGGCGATGCAAATCAAGCATACGCTTCGGAACTCGCAGAGCGAGGCTATGTCGTCATCGCGCCCGATGCTTTGGCATTTGAAGAGCGGAACTGGAGCAATCCTTCCGGATATGCCGAATATTACGAACTCGCCACGCGTCTTGTACAAGGCAGAACGTTACTCTCCAAATGCCTCCATGATGTCAGTGTGGCCCTTGATTACTTGGTGGCGCGGCCTGAGGTCGATCCGCTACGGATTGGATTCATCGGCCATTCCTACGGCGGCAAAATGGCCATCTGGGCTTCGGCACTCGATAACCGCATTCGAGCATCAGTCTCCAATTGTGGATGCGTGAGCTACAAGCAGTCGTTAGTTCGTGACACTGGCGTGCAGATGGAATTTTGTCTGCCGGGCGTACTCCAATTTGGGGATGTTGAAGATATCGTTCGGCTTGTTTCCCCTCGCGCGTTACTTCTGCAAGCGACTTCAGAAGATGTATGGTCTCGGGGAGCCAGCGCGATATTTGAACATGCCGTATCCGCATTTCCAGAAGGAAAGCTGCAGCTTCGATGTTGGCCAGGCGGTCATGTCTTCACGCAGGAAATGCGACAAGCGGCATATCAGTTTCTTGACGAGCATCTACAGAGAGGGAACAACCCAAAGGGTATGTAGCTTTGCGCTGCCTACTTCTCGGGATCATGCTCTAGCAACGGAAGACGCCATGCCGCATTTGAGCGCCGACGACGGGATCAGGCTCTATTACGAGGAGACGGGAAGCGGCACGCCGGTCGTTTTTGTCCACGAGTTTGCGGGCGATCACCGCGCCTGGGAGGCGCAGGTCCGGCATTTCGGCAGAACCTATCGCTGCGTGACCTACAATGCGCGCGGCTATCCGCCCTCCGACGTGCCGAAGGACGGCGAGCGCTATTCGCAGGAGCGCGCGCGCGACGACATTCGCGCCGTGCTCGACGCGCTCAAGATCGACAAGGCCCATGTGGTCGGCCTGTCGATGGGCGGCTTCGCCACCCTCCATTTCGGCTTCACCTATCCGCAACGCGCCCGCTCGCTCGTTGTCGGAGGCTGCGGCTATGGGGCGGCGCCGGACAAGCGCCAGCAGTTCGCCCAGGAAGCCGAGGCCGCGGCCGGCCAGTTCGAGCAGCTCGGCATGGCGAAGGCCGCCAATGGCTACGCGCTCGGGCCGACGCGCGTGCAGTTCCAGAACAAGGACCCGCGCGGCTGGGCGGAATTCGCCGCCCAGCTCGCCGAGCATTCCACCGAAGGCGCCGCCGCCACCATGCGCGGGGTGCAGAAGCGGCGGCCTTCGCTGTTCGATCTCGTCGACCAGATGAAGACGATCTCGGCGCCCACCCTGATCATGACCGGCGACGAGGACTGGCCGTGCCTCGAGCCCGCCTTGCTGATGAAGCGGACGATCCCGACCGCCGCGCTGGCGGTGATGCCGAACTGCGGGCACACCATCAATCTCGAGGAGCCGGCCGCCTTCAACGCGCATCTCGCCGAGTTCTTCGGCGCGGTCGACGCGGGCGCCTGGCGGCGCCGCGATCCGCGCGCCATGGCGGGGTCGATATTGGGACGGTAGCGCCCGTTAACCTCTTCCCGTGCACGGGGCCGGCTGCGCTCTCTCACGCACTGCGCCTGCGCTTCCTCCCCAGCTATTCAAGGGGAGGCCGAAGCGATACTATCTCTTGCCAGAACCTAGATCGGGTCGGCGGCGATGAAAGCTGCTCGCGGCCGTTCACATTGGCAACAGGAGGTGGCCGAACTCCTCCGGGAGCGGGCGGCGATCTCACAGGTGCTACGCGCTATTGCCAGTTCGCCGCACGACTTGCAGCCCATATTCCAAGCCATCCTGGACAGCGCCGCATATGTGTGCCGAGCCGAGGTTGGCGTCTTCCGTCTCGTTGAGGAAGCGGGCCTTCGTCTTGCTGCTCATAAGGTGAGCCCCGAGATGTTGAAGGAGTATCCACCGCCGGTGCTTTTGGAACACGACAGCTTTGTGGCTCGCTTCATCGCAAACAGGCAGCCGCTCCACATCCCCGACTTATCCGAACATGAAGTCTATCGTGCGGGAGAGGCCTATCCAGTCGGTTTGGTCAAAGCGGGCGTTCGGACGGCTCTTTACGTGCCGATGCTCAGAAGCGATGAGCTGATTGGCGTGCTTAGTATCGGGCGGAGGCGCGTAGAGCCGTTTACGGACAAAGAGATCGAACTGGTCACGGACTTCGCCGCCGAGGCCGCCATTGCGCTGGAGATTACCCGTCGCGAGCGGCAACTTTGGGCGATGCAGATGGAGTTGGCCCACGCGAACCGCGTCGCAACCATGGGGCAACTGACCGCCTCGATTGCCCATGAAATCAGGCAGCCCATGGGTGCGGCACGTACACATGCCGATGCCGCCCTGCAGTGGCTGGACCAAATCCCACCTGATCTGGCCGAGGCCAAGGATGCGCTCGCCGGGATTAGGAGAGCCACCGGTCGGGCAGCCGACGTCATCGCGCGTATCGGGGCGCTCATGAGCAAGGCGCCGCCCAGGAAAGAGGTTCTGGACCTCAACGAGGCCATCATGGAGGTGATCACGCTGACCCACAGCGAAGCCACCAAGACCGGGGTCAGCGTGCGCACGCAGCTTGCGCCTTCCTTGCAGCACATCCATGCGGATCGGGTGCAGCTGCAACAAGTGATGCTGAACCTGATCGTCAACGGCATCCAGGCGATGAATGATGTTGAGGGCCTGCGCGATTTACTGATCACGACGGAGGGCAGCGAGGACAGCGTGCGCGTGGGAGTGCGCGATGCCGGCCCTGGCCTGAGCCAGGAGGCGCTGCAGCGTTTGTTCGAACCATTCTATACGACCAAGCCGAATGGGATGGGCATGGGACTTTCGATCTGTCGCTCGATCATCGAAGCCCATGGAGGCCGGCTTTGGGCGACCGGGCACGCATCACATGGTGCGGTCTTTTGGTTCACGATACCTCTTCGGCGGGCGTGATCGGCGGATGTCTGGGTTTGTGGAGGGCGTCCGATCAGACACGCTTGATGAGCCGCCGCAACCGCGAATGCCGCCGACCTCAGCGTCGGGCGTCGCGTCACACCGCCTGGCGGGCGGCGCTGCGGCCCAAATAGGCCTCGCGCACGCGCTCGTCCTCGCGCAGCATCGCGCAGGTGCCGCTCACGATGATGCTGCCGGTCTGCAGCACATAGCCGCGGCTGGCGGTCTCCAGCGCGTAGCGCGCGTTCTGCTCGACCAGGAGCACGCTGACCCCGGCATCGTTGATCGCCCGGATGGTGCGGAAAATGTCCTGCACCACCATCGGGGCGAGGCCGAGCGAGGGCTCGTCGAGGCACAGCAGTTGCGGCTCCGACATCATGGCGCGGCCCAGCACCAGCATCTGCTGCTCGCCGCCGCTCAGCGTGCCGGCATTCTGCGACGCCCGCTCGCGCAGGCGCGGAAACATCGCGAAGATTTTTTCGATCAATCCGCGCACCTTGGCGGCGTCGCGGCGGTGCTTGAAGCCGCCGAGCTTGAGGTTCTCGCGCACCGTCAGGTAGGGAAACACATGCCGCCCCTCCGGAACCAGCGCGATGCCGAGATGATTGCGCGTGTGCGACGGCAGCCGCGTGATGTCCTGTCCGCGGAACATGATGGAGCCGGCGCGCGGCATGAGGGCGCCGGCCACGGCCCGCAGGGTGGTGGATTTGCCCGCCCCATTGGCGCCCAGCAGCGCCACGATCTCGCCTTCGGCGACCTCGAAGGACAAACCGCGGCAGACCGCGGCCTCGCCATAGGCCAGCTCGAGTCCCTGGGCGGCGAGCAGCGGGCTCATCGGACCGCCCCGCCCAGATAGGCGGCGATCACGGCCGCATGCGCCTGCACGTCCGCGGGCGCGCCTTCGAATAACGGCTGCCCATAGTCGATGACCAGGACACGGTCGGCGACCTTCATGACGAGGTCCATGTTGTGCTCGACGAGGAGGATGGTCACGCCGGTCCGGCGCAGCATCTGGATGCGTTCCAGCAGCAGCTCGACCTCGGCGCCGTTGAGGCCGGCGGCCGGCTCGTCGACCATCAGGAGGCGGGGCGCGGTCGCCAGCGCGCGGGCGATCTCGAGCATGCGCTGCGCCCCGTAGGAGAGCGAGCCCGCCAATTCGTGGACGCGATTTTCCAGCCCCATGAAGGCGAGCAGGCGCTCGGCTTCGCGGCGGCAATGCGCCTGGTTGCGCCGGAAGGCCGGCCCGTGAACGACGTATTGCCACGCCGGAACGTCGCCATGGACATGAAAGCCCGCCACCACATTGTCGAGCGCCGAGAGCTGCCGAAAGAGGCGGATCTTCTGGAACGTGCGCGCGATGCCATGGCGCACGCGGCGATGCGCCGGGGTGCCGGTAAGGTCGAGTCCGTCGAGCGACAGCCTGCCCGCGTCGGGACGGTAGATGCCGCTCAGAAGATTGAGCAAGGTCGACTTGCCGGCGCCATTGGGCCCGATGATCGCGAAGATCATGCCGGCCGGCACGGCGAGCGAGATGTCGCGCACCGCGTGGACGCCGCCGAAGCTCTTGCACAGGCCTTCGGCGCGCAGAAGCACGGCGGCGTCCGGGCGATCGGCCGCGAGAGCACCC